>JAYEKE010000094.1 GCA_034660915.1 Pseudomonadota bacterium | reverse complement strand
TATTTACTTACAAACTTTCACCCGTTGGGTGTTATTTCTCATTAACGTAACGCCTTTATTTTTCAAGGCTAAACGCTGATAGCTAACAGCTAATCGCTTAACTTAGGAGAGACTCAACTTTCTGACTCGCATTGCCAAGGACATATTAGCAGGATGTTCGGGCTTGGCTCATAGCGGTATTGGCCGCCGAACGAATCACACGATGTGATTCGTGGCGGACGCCTCGGAAGCCGTCCATGGACGGCTGGCGAGAATGAGCGAGAGCCATGCCGGAACATCCCTGGAGATTTCTTTTCAGCTGTTTTCAGATCAACTCAGAAAGTTGAGATATAGAGTTGAACGGGAAATTTTCTATGCCTGGGGACTGGAGAAATCCACATAGAAGATATTATTGCTGCCATTAACAAAATAGAGCAATACATGACTGGTCAGGATTTGGATCTTTATTTGATTAATTTCTTCGTTGGCGGCCCAGGCTGTTTAAGGATAGTAAGGGCAAGGAGTGATTCGCTGATGCTGTTGTCATGGTCGGGCGGAGGATAAAGGATGCTCAAAGAGCAGTCAACCATTATTCGAAGAGTGGTTATCGGCGCTGATTTACTGTTGATGTCGGCAGCCTTTCCCCTGGCCTTTTACGCCCGCTTCGACCGTTTTCCCCGGCTGGATGACCTGCGGCAATACGGCTGGATTGCCGTGATTTTTATCCCTTTTTTTCTCTTCAGCCTTTATCGCCATAAGCTGTATCATCAATTGCGGTTCATTATCTTCTTTGAGATCGCCAAAAGGGTGGTGGCCGCGTTTATCATCGCTTTTTCCCTGGCGGCCGCCCTGCTGTTCCTCAGCCACGCCACCTATTACAGCCGCCTGCTGTTTCTCTATTTTTCCGCCGGTTCATTTTTTCTGGTCATGCTTGGCAAGATAGGCCTGAAAATTTTTCTCAACCGTTTACGAAGTAAAGGGTATAATTTCCGCCAGGCACTGGTAATTGGCAGCGGCAAAAAGTTGGCTGAAATTGAAAACTTTTTCTTAGAGCATGGCAGTTATGGCATTAAGGTCTTTGCCGCTCTTGAGGCAGCGACAGTCACCCCGGCCAAATTTGAGAATATCCTCACCCTCAACATCGTCGACGAAGTTTATTTTGCCCTGGATCGGGATGCCGCCGGGCCACGTTTCCCCATTGACACCTACCTGGAGATTACCGAGCAGGCCGGTAAAACCAGTAAAATCATGCTCAATATCAATGAACATTGCCGCAGCAGCTGCGATTTTGCCCGGCTGGCCAATTTTCCCCTGGTGGTACTCCATCCCGTAACCCTTGATCCCGACCAGATATTGATCAAGCGCCTGGTTGATATCGCCGGAGCGCTTGTCGGCCTGCTGCTGAACGTGGTGCTGTTTCCTCCGGTGGCGCTGGCCATTAAACTGGATTCCCCGGGACCGATATTTTTTGCCCAGCAGCGGGTGGGGGAAAACGGCCGCCTGTTTTCTCTCTATAAATATCGTTCCATGTCTGTGGATGCCGAGGCGCGTAAAAAGGAGCTTGCCGACCGTAACGAACTGAGCGGCGCCGTTTTCAAAATAAGTGATGACCCCCGGGTGACCCAGGTGGGCGGGATTCTTCGCAAGTTGAGCCTGGATGAATTGCCGCAGTTCTGGAATGTTTTGAAAGGAGAGATGAGCCTGGTCGGCACCCGGCCGCCGACCCCGGGTGAGGTGGCTGAATACCAGCTTCGGCATTACCGGCGTTTATCCGTCAAGCCCGGTCTTACGGGGATGTGGCAGGTGTCGGGGCGCAACCGGATCACTGATTTTGATGAAATCGTTGCCCTGGATACAAAATATATTGACCAGTGGTCCCTGTGGCTTGATTTTAAAATTATCCTTAAGACAGTAATTGTTCTGGGCAGCGGCAAATAAAACGTTTGCTACTGAAAGAGTCCTTAATGATACTTTCGTAAAAAGTCGTAAATTTGTTAAGGTTTAAGGTATACGGTTTAAGGTGTACGGTTTAAGGTATACGGTTTAAGGTGTACGGTTTAAGGTATACGGTTTAAGGTGTACGGTGTATGGTGTACGGTGTATGGTGTACGGTGTGAGCTTCCTTAAACCTTAAACCTTAAACCTTAAACCTTAAACCTTAAACCTTAAACCTACGTTGTAATGACGAAGGTTGCAGCCTAACGAAGAAGATGGAGCTTTTAAGAGGCCATCCTTAATGCTTGTAATGACAAAGGTAAATATAGTATATACGTAACTATTCAGCACATCTTTATGAAGTGCACTGCTGTGAGCAAAACCGGGACTGTCCCCGAGACTTTTGGTTTAAAAGGGGACTGTCCCAGGCTTTTGCGGCGCATGCCGACATTGTTTCGTAGTCCGTAAACATCTGGGACAGCCCCCGGTGAAGCTGGGGACAGTCCCGAGTTTACTACTTAAGTAGCGATGCAATGTGCTGAATAGTTACGTATATACCGAGCAGTACTCGCCTGTTTTAATTACCGGAGATAAGTGGGAGAATCATGACCGAACATGACGAACAAAAACAAGGAATGAAACCAGAGCCGGATACCCGGCAGCCGTATCTTGCCGAAGACGAAATTGATCTGCTGGAGCTTATCAGGCCCCTCTGGCGGCAGAAAATACTTATTGCCGCCATAACCTTTCTGACCATCGCGGCGGCGGTGGTCCTGGTTCTGCAGGCGACTCCCAGTTACCGGATCTACACCCAACTGAAACCGGGCGTCTGCCGCTGGGATGATAAAGGTAATCCGATTCCTTACCTGAAAACCACCGACCTGAAAAGCCTGCTTACCGGGGGTGTTTTTAATACCTATGCGAGCGAAGCCGGCCTTGGAGATAAAGCTCCAAAAATCGAAGCTGCCAGTAGCCGTCGGGGTGACCAGCTGACCGCGTACTTCTTCTGGCCGGACCGGGATGAAGGGAAAAAAGTTATGGCCGGTTTTATCGATTTCCTCAATGATCCTGATCGTGGGGCAAACCGGAAAGAACTTTCCATTCCGCAAGCTCAGAGACGCTCCTTGGGAAAATCAACCAAAGAATACTCGGAAGATATTAAAATGGTTGATGTCCAGGAGAAAAAAGTTGAAATGAATATTGACCAGAAAAAAAAGGCGTTCAAATTGTTTGATCGGCAAAGGAATAGTTTGAAAAGAGAGATCGAGCGCGTTAATGCTGACTTCAAAATGGTGGAAAAAGAGGTTGTCTTTCTGGAAGAAGGAATTACGGTAGCCGAAGAGACCCGGGCCGGATACGAAAAAAGCCGCCGGGAGATTGACGAAAACACCACCAGGATTATTTCGCTGCGTGATAAACTTTTGCAAACCCCACCAGATGACAGTCTCCAGCCTCTGCTGCTGGCCAGCACCATCCAGCAGAACATCGCCTACCTGAATATCCTTGACCAAAAAATCGAAGCCGCCCGCAAGGAAGCCATCTCCCTCCGTACGGACAAACTGGACA
>JAYEKE010000093.1:78755-84883 GCA_034660915.1 Pseudomonadota bacterium | reverse complement strand
TACGGTTGTTACCCAGATCCACGACCAGGCAAAGGAATCTCAGAAAAGCTCTTCGGTACTCGGAACAGTCGGGGAACTGGAACCCGGCGAAGCACAACGTCTGATGGCCCACCCTCTGCCGCATTGGATCGAAGCCATGACTACGTCATATCTTCAATCCAGAAGTGATGAGTTATGGGTGATGAGTAATGAGGATGGAAAGAAAAAGGCCGATGCTGAGATTGTCGAGAAAGACGGGTCATCTACAATTTGGCGTTTAACATGGCCAGATGGCGTTGTTCAAAAAGGTTCTTTTACCCGGCACTCATCACTCAGCCCTCATTACTCAAAACTCGGGCTCGAAGAGCCCCGCATTCGCGGCCTGGCGATGAGTTTGCCACGGGTGGCAAAGGGACAGCCGATACCATCTATCCTTATTCCGGGAGTCACGGATGAAGTTACAGGTTTCTGGTCGCTCTGGGGAATCACCATCCACACGGATGACTGGAATCAACGGCGGATTTTGGCTGTTTTCCTGCACGATGACGACCGGGTGCTTATGCCTACCGCACGCCATATCTGGAATCAATTGCTGACGGTTTCTCCAAAGATTCAAGGGCATCTCGTGGGCGATCCTGCGTATGACGCATTTGATCGGGTCGAGGAAGTTGCGGAAAGCCAAGGAAAGACAATCTACGACGAGCTTGCCCAGACACACGGAGAACGTCTGACCCGTGAACGTGACAAGGGCGCGTATGCCTTTGCCGCACGGCGTAGAGCTGTGGAACGTATCGGGCTGCCGCAAGTTCGGGATCACCGACTGGCCATTCTGGAGCGGGAGGAGCGCGAATGGTTTGGACAACTGGAACGTAGAGCTCAAATTATCCCGGAAATGGTGCCGGTTATGATAATCAGAGTGATGAGTGATGAGGACTGAGTGATGAGTGAAAAGATCGAAAAATTTGAGGACCTGATTGCGTGGCAGAAAGCACGTATGCTGACGCGGGAAATTTATAAAATTACTCGCCATGATGATTTTGCAAAAGACTTTGGTCTACGAAATCAAATACAACGAGCTGCTGTTTCAATTATGTCAAATATTGCTGAAGGGTTTGAACGATACAATCCTAATGAATTTCATCAATTTCTTTCTATTTCTAAGGCATCGTGTGCCGAGGTACGTTCTCAACTATATGTGGTCTTGGATGTCGGTTATTTGGACACCCATCAGTTCAGTTCATTATTGGATTTGGTGAAAGAAACGGGCAGAATCATTGGTGGCCTCAGAGTTTCCGTAGAGAAAAGACGAACGACCAGATGACAGAAAACTCAGCACTCATAACCCATCCCTCATCACTGCCCGAAGAATCTTGGCGAAGCCAAGTTCTTCGGGAGTTCACTCCCCAGGTTGCCCACCTGACGCTGGTGGCTGATCAGGATGGCCTTCTTTTGGAAGAAGGTATTCTGCACGGGATTCGTGAGCGGGGTTTCGAGCTGATCCCTTTCGAGGATCATGTCGCATTTCGCTATGCCTACGAATCTAAATTCCGTTCTCGATGGGATCAAGGTAAGCAAACTGATTTGGTTGTTATCCTGCATGCCGGAATTGATAATCTCGTTTTCCTGCCTTACGATCTACTGCAAGCCGGTAGAAAGCTTCATTTCAATCTTGGGGAGATATTCCCTGCCCTGAGTTATCCGGTCGTAACAGCCTTGGATCGTGGGGACTTTGATGCACTCTACGAAGCCCAAAAGCGATATGCGCCCGGTGTTCTGGGCGATAATGCCACCAAGGAATTCATCCTGAGACATGTATTTGAGATTGCGCCTGAACTCGTCAAAAAGCCTTCTGATCTGCTCCGCATGTTACTCCGCCGTCATTACCGTGAACAGCGTATCCCGACAATTCTGGACAAACACTTTATTCAATTAGTCCGTCAGCATAATAGCTTTAATGACTGGCCGCTTGAGACGATCATCCCGGATCGGGAGGCATTTTTCACCTTCCTCCAGGAACGTTGGCCCATTTTTATTGACAATTATGCGGCCAAAGAATTGCGAGGCGCTGTACGCGAAGTCAGGGAGCCTGAATTGCACTCCGCATTGAGCACACCTCATTATTTACCCTTCGATCACGATGATATTCGTATTTATATCGACAATTTGTTTATCGAAGGATTACTTCAAGCGGTTCCCGCAAAACTCCCCGAATCTTTGTCAAAGAGCTGGCTTGCCATCGGCATCCGCACCGATAAACAGGCGAATCGGACGCGACGACTGGACGGCCTTCTTGATAACATGGAATCTGACATTCCGAAAGAGGACTCGCGGTATGACAACTGGTTCCGTTTTGCCAGGACCTGGGCCGAGCTTGTCGCCCTGGCTTTGGAATCTGGCACCGTATTGTCTGAAGCAACACGACAAAAGATAACGACTCTGCAGACTCAAATCGATACTGCGTTTGTAGCTTGGTTGAAAAAGCGCTATGCGGGACTGATAAATCTGCCTCCGGTTCCACCGGTCATGCTCCATCACATCCCTCGTTTTCTCGCCCGATACATCAACGATGCCAGGGAACACAAAGTTGCATTCATTCTGGTGGACGGTCTTGCGATGGATCAGTGGATTGTCTTGCGTAAGGAGCTCGCCGAACAACGCCCCGGATATCGCTTCCGAGAAAACGCGGTTTTTGCCTGGATACCTACGATCACATCTGTTTCCCGGCAGGCAGCCTTTGCCGGTAAGCCGCCTATTTACTTCCCCGCGAGTATCCATACCACGAACAAGGAACAATATCTGTGGACGCAGTTCTGGGCGGATCAGGGACTGACAGGGCCTGCTGCAGCCTACGCCAGGGGCCTTGGAGACGGTGACATCGACAAGGTTCGCGAGATTATATCACATCCACAGATTCGTGTTGCCGGGATTGTTGTCGACAAGGTCGACAAGATTATGCACGGCATGGAACTGGGTGCCGCCGGTATGCTCAACCAGGTGCACCAATGGGCAATGCAGGGTTTTATGTCCGAACTTATTGACACTCTTCTCGACCAGGGCTTTCAGATTTTCTTGAGCTCCGACCATGGCAACATCGAGGCAAAAGGTTGTGGGCGACCGGCTGAAGGTGCGGTCGCGGATGTACGGGGCGAACGCGTTCGCGTGTATCCGGATGACCTGTTGCGGGCAGCGGTCAAGGAACGTTTTCCTGATGCCATAGAATGGCCGTCGCTTGGCCTGCCGGATGATTATCGCGCCTTACTGGCTCCACATCGAAAGGCGTTCATTCGGAAAAGCGAAACCATCGTTGGCCACGGCGGAATTTCTATCGAAGAGCTGATTGTCCCTCTGATTCAAATTGAACGGAGGGAGACATGAATAATCGTCAGAAACAGATTGGCTTCAGCCAGCGCATTCGTCTCGAATGGCTCCAATATACTGCCAATCTGGTTTTGGCCGGAAATGACCATCGTGCGGTCAACAGTTTGCTACAGGAACTGTTGAAAGATAAGATTTCCATCGGTGGAAAGGCCGTACGTGGCAACAAAGAGAAGGCCATTACTATTTTGATGAAGATTTGGCTCAATACTCCGGGCAAACTTGAAGCCGTTCGTGACGACGGGCTTGAGCTGTTAAAATCTCTTCCTCCAAAAGACCAGATTGCCGTACATTGGGGTATGACCATGGCTATCTATCCTTTTTGGGGGGATGTTGCCGGACAAACCGGACGTCTGCTTCGGCTTCAAGAGGGTGTAGCTGCAAGCCAGATACAGCGGCGGGTCCGCGAGCAATATGGAGAACGAGAAACTGTTTCAAGAGCGGCGCGGCGCGTCATCCGGTCTTTCATCGATTGGGAAGTTTTAAACGAGACCAAAAAGAAGGGCATCTACAGCCAGGGGCTCACATACTCCATAGACGATCCCAGACTTATCTCCTGGCTTATTGAAGCTTCCCTGTACGCGCGCTCCAACGGTTCTGCCGCGATCAAGGACCTGCTTGACAGCACAAGCCTTTTCCCCTTTCGCCTCATGCATGTGCCAGCGGAACACCTGGTTCCCATGTCACCACGCCTGGACCTGTTACGCCATGGCCTGGATGACGATTTGGTGATGTTGCGGAAGACGGAATAGAATTACATCCCAGACTGTGGGCAGTGACAGCCGTTATTGACTTTTGTAAATGTGTAATTCCTACAGTAATGGGTTTTTCTTGACATATGGTAAAGCAACATATTATGAAATATTAAAAATATATTCTGAATTCCCAGATTGGGAATATGATAGCTGGTGCCGGTTATGTCACGTTCTCAATCTGTGGTGAAAATTGACCTGCCACCAGGTGAAGATGAATTCACTTTATTGGCCTTCAGCCTAATGTGCAGTTATAGCTCGGTTGGCCGAATCTTTGAAATTGTACTTCCTGTCTATTCATCGGTTTGTTTAACATGGATGATGTTTTGCCGATAAGAAGTTCTATTGTATATGGCACGATTATTGCATTTTGTGCTTTGCTTAAGATAAGTATTTATGTAGCTGACTCATTTAATTTTTTAAGAACAAGGAGTATGTAAACAATGAATTATGCCAACTATGCCTGCCTGCATGCCCATAACCTGCCGGAAAAAATCTGTTTAATTGAGCGTACCCCGGCGACCGGTGAGCGGCGAACCTTTACCTGGAAGGAATTTAATCAGTCGATTAACCGGGTCGCCAACTATCTCAATAAAGAGCTTGGTATCAAACAAGGCGATTATGTAATGCACCTGCAGAATAACAGTCTTGAATGGCTGGTCAGCTACTATGCTATCATCAAGCTCGGGGCTGTCGTGGTACCGCTTAATTTTCGTTTTGTCGGAAATGATATTAAGTTTGCGGCCGAAGTTTCAAACCCCAAGGCTTTTATTTTTGGTTCCGAGTTTCTGCCGGTGGTGGAACCGGTTCGGGAAGAGTTGACAACGGTCAAGCATTTTATCTGTGTCGGCGAGAAGCTTGGCGAGAAGATGGTTGATTTTCGCGACTTGGCTGCATATGATGATATATCTGAGGCCCTGGTTGAGGTTGAGAGTGAGGCTGATCTGGCGATGATGTTCACCTCCGGAACTACCGGAAAGCCGAAACCGGTGCTCCACAGTCACTTCTCCCTGAACAATACCGCTATTGGTAACGGTATGAGCTATTTTGTCGAAAAGAATGATAACTATCTTTTCTTTTTACCCCTCTACCACAGTGGGACAATGTTTCTCTGGGCTCCTTTTTATGCCACTGGAGCCACCGGAACGATTCTGCGTGATTTAAAAGACCCCAAATGGATTATCGAAGCCCTGGCTGAAGAAAAGGCTACCGATGTTCTTTTTGTTGTGCCGATCGCGGTAGCTATTCTTAATGCCATCGATAAAGGAGATATCAAGTTGGAAGATTATGATCTCTCGGCTTGGAAATATATGGAGATCGGGGCTCAGCCGGTGCCTTTTGAGGTGATGAAACGGTTGGTAGATATTCTGCCTTGCGGGGTTTCCAATATCTACGGTATTACCGAAGGTGGCGGGGGAGGCAGCTTCAATCTCTATCCCGAGGAAGTTCTGGAACGCCCCGGCTCTATCGGCAAACCGACTTTCGGGGTTGATGCCCGGCTGGTGGATTTTGAAGGCAAGGAGGTTGGACCGGAAAAGGTTGGCGAGTTGATTTTCAAGACTCCCCGGATGATGAAGGGCTATTTTGGTAATCCTGAGATGACCTCTGAGAGCCTGAAGGATGGCTGGCTTCATACCGGCGATCTTTTGAAGACCGATGCCGATGGTTACTACTATATTGTCGATCGTAAGAAAGATATGATTACCAGTGGTGGTGAAAATATCTTTCCGGTGGAGATTGAAGACGCTTTGATGGAACATTCCGATATTGATGATGTCGCCTGTATCGGGTCTCCGGACGAGCGTCTGGTTGAGGTGGTCATGGCCATTATCCAGCTTAAAGAGGGGTGCAGCATGACCGAGGAAGAGCTGCTTGAATTTGCCAAAACCCGGATTGCAACCTATAAACTGCCTCGGGTTGTGAAGTTTGATCAAGTGATGCGCAACCCGACCGGTAAATTGATGAAACCCCAGATGCGGGAGAAATACACCGGACGTAAAGAGGCGTTTCAAAGCTTGGTCT
>JAYEKE010000093.1:66051-78655 GCA_034660915.1 Pseudomonadota bacterium | reverse complement strand
GGGGTCGGCCCGGAAATTTATACTCCTGCTCCTGACTTACAGCAATGTGATGATCTGTCGGTATTGATGCCCCTGGTTGAACGGATGCGGGATTTGCAGCTGCCCTGCACCATGCATGGGCCGTTTATTGACCTCTCACCGGGAGGATTTGATCCCCAGGTGGTGAATGCAACCAGGAAGAGATTTCAACAGGCACTGAAACTGGCGAAAGTATTACATCCCCGGGTTGTGGTTTTTCATTCCGGTTACGACCGCTGGAAATATGCGCTGAATATGTCCATGTGGCTTGAAAACAGCAGGCGTTTCTGGGAACCGCTGGTGGAAGAAGCGGAAAAGGCAGATACGTACATAGCGGTGGAAAATATTTTTGAAACCTCACCCATCGGTTTGAAAATGTTGATGGATGCAGTGGATTCTCCAAGATTTGGCTGTTGCTTTGATATTGGCCATTGGAATCTTTTTGGAACCGTGGACCTTAATGAGTGGCTGTCTTTATTGCGAGATCGTATTTTTTCCTTTCATCTCCATGACAATCGCGGCAGCTTTGATGATCACCTGGTGCCAGGCGATGGTTTGATTGACTTTGCCGCATTCAAAAGGGAAATTTCAACCTTGAAGATTGAACCCCGGGCTTATACCTTCGAACCCCATAATCCCGCGGATATCACCCGTGGGGTTGCCTGGTTCCGGGAATCCTATGGACTATAAACTTCTGGCCGGCGTTAACCGGCCGGGGCGCTACCTGAACCATGAAATAAACGCGGTTCATAAGGATAGACGACCTGAGCAGCTGCATCTTGCTCTTACTTTTCCCGATGTCTATGAAATCGGCATGTCCCACTACGGTTTTCTGCTGTTGTACCAGTTGCTGAACCGCCGGGATGATCTTTACTGTGAGAGGGTTTTTGCTCCCTGGGATGATTTTGCCGCCAACCTGAAAAAGTTTCGGACCCCGCTTTTTTCCCTTGAAAGTCAAACTCCTTTGGGTCAGTTTGATCTGGTTGGTTTTTCTCTCCAGTACGAGATGTCGTACACTAATGTTCTGGCCATGCTTGACCTGGCCGGAATTCCCCTGGCGGCAGAAGATCGTCCGGGTTTTCCTTTGATTATTGCCGGTGGTCCCAGCATGGTGAACCCGGAACCGGTAGCCCCTTTGTTTGATGCCATCCTGGTGGGTGATGGCGAGGAAGCTTTTCCGCAAATTGCCCAGGCAGTTCTGGCAGCAAAAAAGAGGCAGCTCGGCAAAAAGGATTTGCTGCATGAACTGTCCGGCATCGAAGGGGTGTATATTCCCGCCTTTTTTTCCATGACCTGGAAAAATGATCGCCTGGATAGCATAACGTCTCTGAAATCAGGCTATGATCAGGTGCGGCGGCGTATCTTCCGGGATATATCTCAGGAACCACTGCCGGTGTCTCCGCCGGTACCATTGATCAATGTCGTCCATGATCGATTGGCCCTGGAAATTTCCCGTGGCTGTACCCGTGGCTGCCGTTTTTGCCAGGCCGGGATGATTTATCGGCCGCTACGGGAACGAACCGTTAAAGAATTGCTGGCCGGAGCCAGAGATTGCCGGGAACAGACAGGTATTGATGATCTGTCGCTGCTTTCCTTGAGCGTTGGTGATTACAGCCAGCTTTTACCTTTGGTTAGCGGCTTGAAAGCTGAATTTGCCGGGGAGCCGGTAAACCTTTCGTTTCCTTCAGTGCGGGCTGGCTGTTTGACCGAAGAGTTGCTGCAGGCATTGAAGGGTGGCCGTCATGGTGGTTTTACCATTGCTCCTGAGGCCGGGACCCAGCGTCTTCGGGATGTGATTAACAAGGGTCTGACAGAAGAGGATATTCTGGAAACAGTGGAAGCTCTGTTTAATAATGGCTGGGATCTGCTGAAATTTTATTTTATGATTGGCCTGCCTACCGAAACAGATGAAGATTTGCAGGGGATTATTGATTTATGTCTCAAAGCCCTGGGGCGGGCAAAAAATAAACGGCAACGGATTACTATTTCCGTTTCCACCTTTGTGCCCAAATCACATACCCCGTTTCAGTGGGAGACGCAGATCAGCCTTGAAGAAACCAAACGCCGGCAGCAATTTCTTTTCAAGCGGATTAAATCTGTCTCCAGACGGCTGCAACTGAAATGGCATGATGGAAAGGTAAGCCAGCTGGAAGGGATATTCAGTCGCGGCGATCGACGCTTATGGCCGGTTTTATGTGCGGCCTATCGCAATGGATGCAGCTTTGATGCCTGGACTGACAAGTTTTTCTATGCCGGCTGGCAGCAGGCTTTTTCCCATTTTGGGATTGATCTGGAACAGCAGGTATCTCGTACTTTCACGATAGAGGATACTTTGCCATGGGGGCATATAAACGTTGGGGTTGATCCATCTTTTTTGTTGTCCGAACGAGAAAAGGCCCTTAGGCAGGAAACAACACCTGATTGTCGGACCAGTGGTTGTCAGGGATGTGGGGTGTGTCATGAATCGACCGGCATAAGTCTGAAAATTCAGCCTGATGCCGGACCCACAACAGTAACCAGTGCGGCCTTGCAGGAGAAACCAGCTTCAGGGGAAAGATGGAAGTATCTCTTGTCCTATCGACGCGGTGGCCGGTTGACCTTCCTCTCCCACCTGGAAATGGTGACCTTGTTCATCCGGGGATTACAGCGTTTGGGTGTTCCCCTGGCCTATTCCCAGGGATTTCATCCCCATCCCCGGCTGACCTTTGCTCATGCGTTGCCTCTGGGGTTGAGCAGTGAGGAGGAGTTCATGGAGTTTCTTGCTCTCAAACCGGTAACTTCAAGCAGCCTTTCATCGCAATGGGCATCTTACATGCCGGTGGGCCTGGAATTAATTAATTGTCAGGTCCTGCCGGCCGGGCTGCCGGCCATCAGTCAACGTTTGCAGTCCTGTCAGTATCAGGTTACGTTTGAGGATCCTGAACTGCGAGAACGGCTGCCGGAATTTCTTGCCCGGGGCCGGGAATCAACTTCACTGGTTTTTGTCCGGCGGAAAAAGGGGAAGAAAATTACCCTTGACTTTGCCCCGCATCTGCAGGCAGTTGAAATGTTGGATGCCGTTTCTCTGCTGGTGACCCTCAGGGTGGTGGACGGCAGGAACCCAAATATCTTTGATTTTGTTTCAGTCCTGCTGGGAAGTTGTGAGCGGGTGACTGATGGGTACACGGTGATAAAACGAAGAAGTTATCTCCTTGAACCTGACAATGAGGAGGTTGCATGTCAGCCGAACTGTTAATGAATGTCACGAAAACCGAAACCCGGGTGGCCTTGATGGAAAACAGGGTTTTGGCCGAGCTTTTCTATGAGCGTAGCCGGGACCTGGGAATTGTCGGCAATATTTATAAGGGAAAAGTGGTGAAGGTATTACCGGGGATGGATGCGGCATTTGTTGATATCGGCCTGGAGAAAGCCGCCTATCTCTATGTTTCAGATGTCTGTCAAAGCCATGAATCTTCTACCGTGTTTGCTGATCAGGAAGGAGAACTCTTGCCTTTTGGGGATGATTCTGCCGATGGGCGGATTGCTCCTGACCGCCAGATCGGCGATCTGCTGCAGGAAGGTCAGGATATTCTGGTACGGGTTTCCCGTGAGCCCATAAGTACCAAAGGTGCCCGTATTACCACTTACAGCTCCCTGGCCGGCAGGTACCTGGTTTTATTGCCAACGGTGAATAATGTCGGTATCTCCCGTAAAATTATTGATGAAGAAGAACGCCAGCGCCTCAAGGAACTGGTGATGTCCGTCAAGCCCGCGGATATGGGAGTGATTGTCAGAACTGCCAGCGAATGCAAAGATAAACAGGCCTTGATCCATGACCTGGATTTTTTGCTGAAGCTTTGGCGCAATATCCAGGTGAAGTATGAAAATAACCCGGCGCCGTCTCTCATTTATCAGGATTTAAGCTTGCCGCAGCGGCTTATCCGTGACCTCTATTCTGCCGATATTGACCGCCTGTTGATTGACTCGGAAAGTGAATATCAGCAGCTGAAAAATTTTGTTTCGACCTTCTTTCCCGGGATGGATTGTTCTCTTGAATTATATCGGGGAGTGCAGCCTTTATTCCAGGCTTATGATGTGGAAATGGAGGTCAATAAAGCCCTGGATAAGAAGGTCTGGCTGAAATCAGGAGGCTCGATCATTATTGAAACAACAGAGGCTCTGACGGCCATAGATGTCAATACCGGGCGCTATGTCGGTAAACGGAATCTGGAAGATACCATCCTGAAAACCAATCTCGAGGCAGCAAAGGAGATAGCCTTTCAACTCCGCCTGCGGAATATCGGCGGCATCATAATTATTGATTTTATTGACATGGAGGATAGAAAACATCGGGAACGGGTCTATGATGTTCTGGGAGAATCTCTGAAAAGGGATAAAGCCAAGGCTCATGTATTAAAAATTTCTGAATTGGGAATGGTGGAAATGACCCGTGAGCGCACCCGTGACAACTTGGTGCGGGTTCTTTGCGATGACTGTCCTTATTGTGATGGTCGGGGATTTATAAAATCTATAAATACGGTTACTTATGAAATTATTCGGGAAATAAAAAGCTATTCCTATGCAGAGGAAATCCTGGAGCTGGTGGTAAAGGTCAGCCCTGAGGTTGCAGATTATCTTTATGACATGGAAAGTCTTACCATGGATTCTCTGGAATATGAGCTGGAGAAAAAGATAACCATCAGAAAAGATGATCATTTACATCGCGATGAGTATGAAATTGTCGGTAAGCGCTGACCGGAACCTTTATAGATGAATGACAAGAAATTACTGACCACCAGGGAGGTGGCAGCTTTCCTGAAAATTAATGAAAAAAAGGTTTATCGGTTGATTCGGGAGGGCAGTATTCCCTGTACCCGGGTTGTTGGTAAATGGCTTTTCCCCCGTGAACAAATTAACCGCTGGCTGGAAGAACAGACAGCGCTGGCGAAAAATATCCTTTTGGCCGGTAGTGATGACCCCTTGCTCTTGAGCTTGATTGAAGAATTTAACCGGATTCATTTCCCCCGGCATCTTGTTTTTCATGCAGCTCTTGGGAGCAAACGGGGACTTCTTTCCCTGGCTGCCGGTAAATCCCAGATTGCCGGGGTACACCTTTTTCACCCACCCACCGGTGAATATAATCTTCCTTATGCAGCCGTCCATTTGCATGCCAAACCATACCTGGTGGTTAACCTGGCCTATCGCCGGCAGGGTTTGCTGGTGGCGAAAGATAATCCTTTGGGGATAGAGGGAATCAGTGATTTAGCCCGCCGGGATATTCTCTTTATCAACCGCAACGATGGTTCCGGAACCCGTTATATCCTTGATTATCAGTTGGTAAAAGAGGGGCTTTCACCATCTCAGGTAAATGGCTATCAACGTGAAAAGGTGACGCATATGGAAGTTGGCCTGACAATCCTGAGAAATGATGCCGATGTCGGGGTGGGAATTGAGTATGTGGCTGATCTGCTGGGTTTACATTTTATTCCCCTGGTTGAGGAAAGATTTGATCTGGTGACCTTAAAAGATGGCTTTGTTGCCCATCCGATCAAAGATTTCTTTTCTTTGCTTGAACCGGAAAAACTGACGCTGAGAACTGAGATGTTTCGCGGCTATAATTTTCGTCATTCAGGTGAAATAATTTATCCTGAGTCCTCATAAAATTCCCTTCCCCTTTCTCGCTGGCCTTTCGGTTAAAATTTACGGTTTTTGGTTTAATTTTTATCGCTCCTGATCTTGGTCGTAATCTGTCCTGATTATATCTCAGCCTCACGATTGTTTTTTCAGAGACATCTAATGATGTACGGTGTACGGTTTACGGTATAAGGAAAACACCTTGCACCAGCAATTCTAATTATGACTTTTGAGGCGATTCCAGTGACGTGTAACGTATCGAAATCACGTTGGCTGAAACTGTCAATTTTCAGTTCTGAACCCCATTAGGCTCCGTAATTAGAATTGCTAACCTTGCACCCTATACCTTACACCGTTTCCTTTACTATGGTATATATATTGCTTTTCCGAAGCCGATGTGGTTCGTTTAATGGATCGGCTATTTTAGAAATATATTCCCTAAAAGGAGATAATCAATGGCAGAAATAAGAAGGTTAAAAACCGCAAAATTAATGAAGAAAGTGATGGCAGATCACTTTTATGAGATAGATGCGGCAGTGAAGTCCGGGAATCCCAAAGTTGCCTGGTGTACCAGTGTCGGACCGGCGGAGTTGTTGCGGGCCATGGGTTTCCTCGTTTATTTCCCGGAGAATCATTCTGCTATTCTCGGGGCAACCAGGACGGCGACCGATTATATCCCAGTTGCTAATGCCGCCGGTTATTCTCCGGAAATCTGCTCCTACCTGACCGCAGATGTCGGCGCGTATTTGAAGGGTTTTACCCCCCTGACTAAAATTTATGGGATTGAGTCTATCCCTAAACCGGATGTGTTGGTTTATAATACCAATCAGTGTCGTGACGTTAAGGACTGGTTTGAGTGGTATGCCCGCCGCTGGGATGTTCCCTGCCTGGGGATTGAGAGTTATGTCAACGTTGGCGAAGTTACAAAAACCCACATACTGGGGATTTCCGGGCAGTTTAAAAAGCTGGCGGCTGATCTGACGGCGATCACCGGCAATAAACTGGATATGGATAAACTGGCGGAAACCGTCTGGATGTCCCGTAAATGTTCTGATCTCTGGAAAGAAGTTTTGGAAATGGCGAACAACAAGCCCAGCCCCCTGACCTTTTTTGATGGTACCATTCACATGGGGCCGGCGGTGGTGGCGCGTGGGACCCAGATAGCGATTGATTACTATGAAACTCTGCTGGAGGAATTGCGGGGCTGGGTAGATGAAGGAGTAGCCGCGGTTCCGGGTGAGAAATTCAGGATTTATTGGGAAGGGATGCCCATCTGGGGCAAGCTGCGGGAAAATGCTGAAATGTTTTTGCGCTTAAAAACCAATGTTATAGCTTCAACTTATTGTAATAGCTGGATTTTTACTGCTTTGGACGGAAATGATCCTTGGGATTCCATGGCCCGTGCTTATACCGAGCTGTTTATCGTTCGTGATGATGATTATAAAGAAGACTATTATATCAAGATGAAAGATATCTTCGATTTTGACGGCGTGATTTTTCATGATGCCAAGACCTGTCCTGCTAATACCAACTGCCGCTATGGTCTGCCCCAGCGGCTGCAGGAAAAAGCCGGTTTACCGTTCGTAACCATTGATGGCGATCTCAATGACCTGCGCTGTTATTCAGAAGAGCAGGCAATCACCAAGATTGAGGCTTTTATTGAACAGCTGGGTGAGCGGATATAATGGCTATGGGGCTTTTTGCTGGTGTTGATGTAGGCTCCACTACTACGAAGGTTGCCATTGTTGATTCATCAGGTAAGCTCTTGGCCGATGCGGTAGATAAAAGTGGTTTTGATTTTGCCGGGGCTGCAGAAAGCGTTTTCAGCCAGGTTCTTGGATCTCTTGGGGTTGAACGGCAGCAGGTCAAAAGAGTAGTTTCCACCGGTTATGGCCGGCGCAATGTGGCTTTTGCCGATGAAATGCGTACGGAGATTCTCTGCCATTCTGCCGGAGCTTATCATTATTACCCTGAAGCCCTGACCATCATCGATATCGGTGGGCAGGACAATAAGATTATTCGGGTGAACGCTGCCGGTGAGCGGGAAACCTTTTCCATGAATCGCAAATGTGCGGCCGGGACCGGGGCCTTTATTGAGGAAGTTTCCTATCGCCTGGGGCTTGAATTAAGCAGCCTCAATGGGATGGCGGAAAAGAGTGAAAATGAAGTTACTATTGGCTCTTTTTGTACCGTGTTCAGCTGCACCGAGATCCTTGGATTGCTGCGCCGCGGCGCCAAACCTGAAGATATTGTTAAGGGTGTGTTTCGTTCGGTGGTCAAGCGGGTGGTGGAAATGGATGCCATTGTCGGCAAAGTGGTGCTGACGGGGGGTGTTATTGCTCACAATCCGATCATTGCCCGAATGATGGCTGAAATGACCGAAAGCCAGGTGGTTATTGCCCCTCATCCTCAAACCATGGGTGCCTTTGGGGCTGCCCTGACAGCCAGGAATTTGTGATGGTTTTGTGAGAATTTCATATCTCACGATGTCGCGCTGAAACAGCACCCATTAGCGGCATTATAGTGATACCTGAATTAAGCGATTAGCTTTTAGCACTTAGCTATTAGCTCAATGATTACAAGATGTTTAATATTATACATGTTCATCCGATGGGTGTTGTTACTAATCAACGTAAAGTTCTGATTATTAAAGGCTAATTGCTAATTGCTAATTGCTAATTGCTAATTGCTAATTGCTAATTGCTAATTGCTAATTGCTAATTGCTAATCGCTAATCGCTAATCGCTCAGCTTAGGTGATAGTATCAGGATAGTTTTTTAAACAAAAATATAAAATAGAATGAGATAAAGGGGAGGATTGAAAATGTTGGATGCACTATTCAGGCCGAAATCGGTAGCGGTAATTGGCGCTTCAAACCGGGAATTGACCATTGGCTACCGGATTGTCCAGAATCTGGTGGACAGTGGCTATAAAGGTCCAATTTTCACCGTCAATCCGAAAGCCCCTTTTGTCAAAAATTTTGTTGCCTATAAAGATATTACCGAAGTGCCACTTGATGTTGATCTAGCGCACATTATTGTTAAGAATACCCGAGTTCTGGCTGAAATTGAGAAATGCGGCCAAAAAGGGGTCAAAGTGGTGATCGTTAACACTGCTGGTTTTCGTGAAATCGGGGCTAATGGTATTAAGCTCGAAGAGGAAATGCTGGTGATTGCCAGAAAATACGGGATCAGAGTTTTTGGTCCCAATTGCCAGGGAGTGATGAATTCCGATCCTGAAGTGCGGGCCTATTGTAATTTTACTTTTACGAAAATGGTTCCCGGGACTATTTCGGTGATGGCCCAGTCCGGCGGCGTGGGGGAAGTTATCAATAACCGTTTGTATGAAATGGGACTCGGTTTTCGGATGTATGCATCATATGGCAACCAGTCGGATATCAATGCCACTGAAATCCTTGAATATTGGGGCAATGACCCAGGAACCAAGGTTATTCTTCTCCACATTGAAACCCTGTCGGATGCCGCCGGTTTTGCCAGGGTTGCGGCTGAAATCACAAAAAACAAGCCCATTCTGGCAATGAAAACCGGGCGAACCAAGCTGGGGGCCAAAGCGGTATCTTCCCATACCGGTGGCATGATGGGGGTGGATACAACTACCAGCCTGTTGTTGGAAAAATGTGGAATCCTGACCTTTAACGATGAGGAAGAGCTGTGTCAGGCAGCCAGGGCCTTGTCGGCCCTGCCGGTGGCCACCGGCAACCGGCTGGCGATTATTACCAACACCGGCGGTCCGGGAATTATTGTTACCGATGAAATTATTGAGCGTGGTTGTGAAATGGCTGAACTATCTTCGGACAGTCAGGAGACTTTGCGCGAAAATCTTTACGCGGAGGCATCAATTGCCAATCCGGTGGATGTTCTGGCAACAGCTACTCCGGAACATTATCAGCTGGCAGCCGAAACTTTGATGAAAGACCCCAATGTTGATATCGTCTTTGTCAATTTTATCACCCCGTTTTTTGTTGATACGGAAGGAGTGGCCCGGGGATTGGTGGAAGTGGCAAAAAATGCCTCTAAACCGATGATTGTGGTGGCCATGACTGAAAAGGAAGGTTGGGCAACAACCCTGAAAATCTTTGCCGATGCCGGTATTCCAACCTTTGATATGCCTGAAGTTGGCGGCCGGGTGACTGCCTCGTTGGCCCGTTATGCCCAGTTGAAAGAGCGGCATGATTCTACTCCGGTGAGCTATGCCGATGTTGACCCGTCTGTGGCCATCCGGTTGATCGATAAGACCCGCTCTTCTGGCCGCCAGTTCATGTCCCAGTCAGATGCTTTCAGCCTTCTGGATGCTTATGGGTTGCCGGTTATCGCCAATGGTGAGGTGAGTGATATGTCCGGGGCACTGGCGGCGGCAGCGGAAATCGGTTATCCGGTAACCTTGAAAGTGGAATCGGAAGATGTGGTTCACAAGTCTGATGCAGGTGGCGTACTTTTAAATCTTGAAACTGACAAAGCAGTGGAAAAAGCTTTTGCTGAATTAAGTCGTACTTTTCCTTCCAGCCAGGTATTTATTCAGAAGTATCTTAATCCCGGGGTGGAGGTGATGCTTGGCGCCCACCGGGAAAATGCTGAACTTGGCCATGTGCTTGCTTTTGGATTGGGGGGGGTTTTTGTTGAAGTCCTTAAAGATGTGGTGTTTAAACTGAATCCTCTCTCCAAGGAGGATATTGCCGCCATGATCAGGGGAATTAAAGGGTATCCAATTCTGGCCGGTGTTCGTGGGCAGGAAGGCGTGGATCTGGAAAAGATAGAGGAGTTTATCGGGCGTCTCTCAATCCTGCTTGATAATCATCCGGAAATTGAGGAAATGGATCTGAACCCCATTTTTGTCTATCCCCGTGGCCAGGAGCCTGGTCTCGTGGATGTCAGAATTAAACTATCCTGAGTCTCAACTTTCTAACTTGTATTGCCAGGGATAGGGTATGCAGGATGTTCGGGCTTGGCTTATAGCGGTATTGGCCGCCTGGGTGGGGACAGTTTTTAAAACTGTCCCCCATTGTGATTCGCGGCGGACGCCTCGGAAGCCGGCCATGGACGGCCGGCGAGAATGAGCGAGAGCCATGCCGGAACATCCCGGGAAATTTTTTTCAGCTGTTTTAGAAGTAACTTAAGAAAGTTGAGCTGAGTGTAATAGTACTGAAAATAGTAGGAGACTTGTTATGGCATTATGGCTGAATCTGGGTGAAATTTTTCGGGTCAATGCAGTTAAATATCCGCAAAATATCGCCTTTTGTGATCAACACAGGCGTTTTACTTTTCCCCAATCTAATCAGCGGGTTAATCAGTTGGCGCATGCCATGCTGGCCATGGGACTGCAAAAAGGCGATACAGTTTCCTGTTTCCTGGAAAATTGCATTGAAATCTGTGAGTTGTACCTTGCCTGTGCTAAAATCGGGGTTGTTATAAATCCGATTAATTTTCGCCTGGTGGCTCCCGAAGTTGAATATATTGCCAATAATGCTGATGCCAAAGCGATTTTCGTCCATGATGAATTTGTGCCGGTGATTGAGCAGATTCACGATAAACTGACAAAAATCCAAAATTATATAGTTATTGGTTCGGCCCGGGATGGTTACCGGGAATATGAGGAATTGCTTGCGGCGCAGACAAAAGATGAGCCGCAAGCGTCAGTGAAACCGGCGGACCCATGGATATTATTGTATACTTCCGGGACTACCGGGCGTCCCAAAGGGGTGGTTCGCTCCCATGAATCCTATATTGCTTTTTACCTGATTAACGGCTGTGACTTTTTTTTCGGGCCAAAGGATATGGTTTTGACCTGTATGCCCCTTTGTCACGTCAATACAACTTTTTTCTCTTTTACGGTGACCTATCTGGGTGGCGGGAATTATATTCACCCAGCCCGCTCTTTCAGGCCGGCAGATATCCTCGAGGTCGTACAGCAACAGGAGATTACCTTTCTTTCGCTGATCCCGACCCATTACAATCTTATTTTCAGTTTGCCGGAAGAAAAACTGCAAGGTTATGATCTTTCTTCCATCAAGAAGTTGCTCTGTTCTTCGGCACCGGCCCGGATTGAACATAAAAAAGCAATACTTAAATTAATTCCGGGGGTTGAACTTTATGAAGGCTATGGCTCGACCGAGGCCGGGATTGTTGCTACCTTGATGCCTGAAGACCAGCTGACCAGGCCAGGGTCCATCGGCAAAGAGTCGGCAGGTACCGATCTGATAAAGATTCTGGATGAAGATGGGCATGAAGTGGCTCAGGGCGAAGTTGGTGAATTGTATTCACGTGGCCCCATGCTTCTGGACGGCTACTATAAGCTGCCAGAGGCAACGGCTGAAGCTTTTGTCGGGGAATATTTCAGTGCCGGGGACATGGCCCGCCGGGATGACGATGGTTATTATTATCTGGTTGATCGTAAGAAGAATATGATTATTACCGGCGGTGAAAATGTCTATCCTTCCGAGGTGGAAAACGTTCTGGCTGCCCATGAAGCTGTTTTTGACCTGGCGGTTATCGGTCTTCCTCATGAAAAATGGGGGGAACAGGTGACGGCGGTGATCATCCTTAAAGATGGGAAGAGTGCTACCGCTGAAGAATTGATGGCCATGACCAGGGTTCAGCTGGCACCATATAAGTGTCCGAAGAACATTATTTTTATCTCAGCGGATGAAATGCCACGCACCGGTACGGGAAAAATACTGCACCGGATTCTGCGTGAAAAATATGGTAAAAAATAATGCAATCAAGGTGAAAATGGTATAATAATCAGTTGAAATCTACCGCTGGGAGGCAGGGCAAATCTGGATCTCTTAGTGGTGGAAGCATTGCTTATGCTATATCCTGAATTGAGCGGCTAGCTATTAGCTTAATGATTTCAGGGGTTTTGCTATTGCATGCTGTCACCGGTTAAGTGCTGCGTCTCATTAACCTGAAACCTTAAATTTCCACAGCTAAACGCTAATTGCTAATCGCTAATCGCT
>JAYEKE010000093.1:0-65951 GCA_034660915.1 Pseudomonadota bacterium | reverse complement strand
GCTAATCGCTAATCGCTTAACTTAGGTATATATATTGCTTTCTACTAAGGATTCGGTGTTATCCAACTTGAATGATAATCAGTTTGCGTAGTGTTCTCCAGGTTTGAGAAAATCAGAAAATTTCTCCAGATATTATATCGTAGTGTCCGGTTAGGTTCTTGCAACTTTAACCGGATAGTACGGAGTTTTACCATGTAAGTTATTGTTTCTGATAATTTTTAACCATTTACAGAAAAGGAATGATTATGTTTACCAAGGCTTTTATTCCGTACGGCGGCTATTTCTCATCACCATTTTCCCGGTGGCAGGGAACCCTGGCCAATGAAAATGCTATTGTTCTGGCTGCGGCAACAACCAAGAGGTGGCTGGCGGAGAAAAAAATTGATCCGGGGATCTTTGAATATCTTTTCTTTGGGTTTACCATCCCCCAGCATCATGGGTTTTATGCCAGTCCCTGGGCGGCGGCGATGATGGGGGCTGAGCGGATCCCCGGCTGTATTATCAGCCAGGCATGTTCAACTTCCACCACCTGTATTTATCAGGCGGCCATGGGAATCGAACAGGGCGAGTACCAGAAAGCTTTTACCTTGATGGCTGACCGTTGTTCAAACGGCCCCCACTTGGTCTGGCCCAATCCGAAAGGACCGGGGGCACAGCTGGAAGCGGAAAACTGGCTGATGGACAATTTTGGTTCTGATCCCTGGGCAAAAAATGCCATGATTGAAACGGCTGAAAATGTCGCCCATGAAGCTGGCATAACCAGGGAGGAATGTGACGAACTGGCTTTACGGCGTTATGAACAGTATGCGGAAGCTCTGGCCGATAATCGTGCTTTCCAGCAGCGGTACATGTTTCCGCTTGAAGTCAGACTCAGTAGAAAGAAAAGCATCATGTTTTCCGAGGATGAAGGAATTATGCCCAGTACGGCCGAGGGACTGGCTGGCCTGAAACCGGTATTGCCTGATGGAGTGCACACCTTTGGCGCCCAAACCCATCCGGCTGATGGAAACTGTGGTTTGATTGTTACCGATCAACAGACGGCCAGCGAACTAAGCACGGATAAGGACGTTCAGGTGCAGGTGCTTTCATACGGGTTTTCCCGGGAGAAAAAAGGGTATATGGCGGCTGCGGTGGTCCCGGCAGCTGAACGGGCATTAGCAAAGGCTGAGATTAACATTCAGGAGGTTAAAGCCATTAAGACCCATAATCCATTTGCGGTCAATGATCTCTACATGGCTAAACAAATGGGCATTGATGCACTTCAATTTAACAACTATGGCAGTTCACTGGTTTTTGGTCATCCCCAGGGACCCACTGCCGGTCGCTGTATTATCGAGCTGATCGAAGAATTGAAACTGAAAGGCGGGGGCTATGGCCTGTTTGCCGGTTGCGCTGCCGGTGATACGGCTGCGGCGCTGGTATTTAAAGTTGATTAATGTTATAATTAACCAAAAAAAATAGGATGTGAGGTAAAAAATGCCGGAACGAGCGATTTTATCAGGTAATGAAGCCATTGCCCGGGGGGCTTATGAGGCGGGTGTAGTGCTGGCCTCTGCATATCCGGGGACCCCATCGACGGAAATTCTTGAAAATGTTTCAAAATATAAAGATATCTACAGTGAATGGTCTCCTAATGAAAAGGTGGCGATGGAAGTGGGGGTCGGTAGTTCGATAGCCGGGGCTCGTACCCTGGTGGCCATGAAGCATGTTGGGGTAAATGTGGCGGCAGATGCCCTGTTTACCTTTTCCTACACCGGTGTCGGTGGTGGTTTGGTACTGGTTAGCGCGGATGATCCGGCGATGCACAGTTCCCAGAATGAACAGGACAACCGGAATTATGGGAAGTTTGCCAAAATTCCGGTGGTTGAACCCAGTGACAGTCAGGAAGCCAAGGAGTTTGTCGGCCTGGCCCTTGAGATCAGTGAAGAGTTTGATACCCCGGTACTTTTTCGTACCACAACCAGGGTTTCTCATTCCAAGAGCCTGGTGAGCTTTGCGGAACGCCGGGTGGCGGAAAAAAAACCGGAACTGGTAAAGGATATGCCTAAATATACCATGTTGCCGGCTTTTGGCCGCCGCAAACATCCCCTGGTTGAGGAGCGGATTGAGAAGTTAAAAGCTTATGCCGAGAGTTCACCTTTAAACCGGATAGAGATGGCGGATACTAAAATCGGCGTGGTGACCAACGGCATTACTTATCAGTATGTTAAAGATGCCTTGCCGGAGGCTTCAGTGCTTAAACTGGGCATGACCTATCCTCTGCCCACCAAGCTGATCAAGGATTTTGCCGCCCAGGTGGATCAGCTGTATGTGATTGAAGAGTTGGATCCATTTTTTGAGGAACAGATCCGGCTGATGGGCGTTGATGTGGCCCACGGTAAGGATTTGTTTTCCCTTTGTGGTGAATTCAGCCCCCAGTTGATCCGGGAAAAAGTTGTCGAATCATCGCTGACACTCCAGGATGTCGCTGAAGGTCTGCCTGCCCGGCCTCCGGCATTTTGTCCGGGTTGTTCTCATAGGGGGATTTTCACGATTCTAAAAAAACTTAAGGTTTTTGTTTCCGGTGACATTGGCTGTTATACTCTGGGGGCACTGCCGCCTATCCAGGCACTGCATTCCTGTGTCTGCATGGGGGCCAGTATCGGCATGGCTCATGGGATGTCCCATGTGATTGAGACGGGTGATGATCTGACCCAGAAAACCGTAGCGGTTATTGGTGATTCAACCTTTTTTCATTCCGGTATGACCGGATTATTGAATTCTGTTTATAATAAAGGTATTTCGGTGGTAATGATTCTTGATAATCGGACCACCGGGATGACCGGCGGCCAGGAAAATCCCGGGACCGGTAAAACCCTTTCCGGTGAGGATGCAATTTCTGCTGATATTCCGGCTATGGCCAGGGCGTTCGGGATTCAGGAAGTGGTTGCCGTGGATCCTTACAACCTGGAAGAAGTTGAGGATACTCTGCGGGCTGAATTGGCAAATCCCCAACTTTCAGTCATTGTGGTTGAGGCTCCCTGCGTTCTACGCTACCGGATCAGTAAACCGGTACTTAAGGTTGATCCGGAAAAATGTACCGGCTGTAAACGTTGTCTCCAGGTAAGCTGCAATGCTCTCAGCCTGATTGAAGAGGATGATAACTCTTATGTAGAGATTGATCCTAATCTTTGTGTCGGTTGTACGGTTTGTGCTCAGGTTTGTAAATTTGACGCCATTTCCTAAGTAGCGTTCATCCGGAAATATCTATTTCCTGATGAACGCTATCAGCGATCAGCAGTCAGCTTTCAGTAAAATATCGAAAAAATAACTGGTTAAGCTGAGGGCTGAAGGCTGATAGCTAACAGCCCATCCGAAAACATTAGTTTTCAGATGGAAACTAAGTAAAGATGGAGGATGTGATTAGATGAAAAACATAAATATTTTACTTGCGGGAGTTGGTGGACAGGGAGTTCTGTTGGCCAGCCAGATTTTAACCAGAGTGGCCATGGCCGCCGGCCTGGATGTCAAACAAAGTGAAGTGCATGGGATGTCCCAGCGGGGAGGGAGTGTCACCAGTCATGTGCGGTTTGGTGATAAAATTTATTCTCCCACCGTTGATGATGGTACTGCTGACTTTCTCCTGGGGTTCGAACGTCTGGAAACTTTGCGAAATGCCCATTGTGTTGCGCCCGATGGAAAAATACTCTATAATACCATGCGAATTAACCCAAGTACGGTTGCTTCCGGGGAGGCGAGCTATCCAGAGGGCATTGAAGCCAACATAAAAAAATATGCTGCTGATGTCATCGCGGTTGATGGTTTGGGTCTGGCCGAACGGGTTGGAAATGTCAGGGCCGCGAATACGGTATTAGTGGGAGCAATTTCTTCTTTTCTGCCTTTTCCTGAAACATTATGGGAGGCGCAACTGCAGGAGATTCTGCCGGCAAAACTGGTGGAGCTTAATCTCAGAGCCTTAGAGCTTGGCAGACAGGCGGTAGCTGGTTGATAAGCGGTCTGATATCCAGTTGATTTTTCTTTTTTAATCAGGGGGGCATTGCTATGCCCCCTCTTATTTTATCAGGACAGATGACCAAACTTTCTCAATTACCGGAATCATCCATCTATCAGACTAAAGAAGTTCTGGCGTCACTCTACCAGATCAGTCGTCTCAGTTCGGTCAGTGACGGGCGGGATGATTTGATCCGGACGGTGCTTGAAACGATCATTAATGGTCTGCAATATGATCGGGTTGCTCTGTATCTGTTGAAAATGGGGACTTCAATTCTTGAGGGAGTAATTAATGTCGGCTGTCAGGTCAGCGTCAAGGGAGTCAAGTATGATCTTTATGCCGACGATTGCGTCGAAACCAGAGTAGTGAAAACTGCTGAAATTATAACGATTAAGTCCGGATGTGATCATTCTTTCTATACTCCGATTGATCGTAAGCGCAATGAGGTCTTAAAAAGAACCAGTTGCGTCTTGCTGCCGATTATCACCAAGCAGGGGGTCATCGGGACCCTGTTGGCAGACCGAAGCCATCGGCAGGGGATTATTAACCGTGATGATATTGAGATACTGGAGATTTTCTGTAACCAGATAGGGATTGTGGTGGAAAATCTGCGGTTACTGGAAAGCAATCGGCAAAAAATTAATGAACTGACCATGTTACAGAAAATTTCTCGGTCCATGAGTGAGTTGCGGGATTTGGATTCCCTTTGTCGGTTAATTGTTAAAGAGGCAAACCGCTTGGGAAAAAGTCAGGGTTGTTGGTTGCAACTGAATACTGATGGTGTTAATTTAACTACCGTGGCTGTCGATGGGTGCCATAAAAGTGAAGTTGATGAATTGGACGATGAAAGTCAGACGGAGGAAGTGAGAAACGGTAATCATACTGCATACCGATTGCTGTCCATGCCGGCTGAACGTGGCGGTCATCAGGTAGGTGTTCTGGCTGTGCCGTTGGTGGGAGGCAGCGAAGTTCGGGGTATTGTTAAATTACTATATCAAGGGAATACCGGTTTGGCCGGGATCAATGTTGATGTGATTGATGTTTTTGCCGCCCAGGTCAGCAAAGCTATTGAAAATATCACCTTTTATCAACATTTACAGAAAGAACGAGATTTTCGTGAGAGTATACTGCGCAGCACGCCAAACGGGATTATCACCATTGATGCCGATTTGTTGATTACTTCCTGTAATCAGCAGGCCAGGAGGTTGTTCAGCATTCATGGTGAGCTGCTCCATAGTCCGGTATGTGATATTATTGACAGTTTTTCTTTTCGCCAGGGATTAATTGAGGTGGTTAATGGACAACGGTCAATGGCACAGCTGGAAGTTGTTCGTAATAAATCACAGGGTGGAGAGCAGAATCTGCTAATTTCCATTAATTCCCTGCATCATGACTGGTCCAGAGAGCGTGAAATCCTGATAATGATTCAGGATCAGACGGGAAGGAAAAAGATGGACCGGGAGGTTGAAAGGATGAAACGTCTGGCATCCATCGGCCAGCTGGCTGCCGGCATCGCCCATGAGATACGAAATCCACTCACCGGGATGAATATTTCCCTGGATATTATCAAGGAAGATGTTGGTGAAAACCAGCAAACTGTTTCCCTGGTTGATGGTGTGTCCCGGGAACTTGACCGCCTGGAAACGATAGTATCCTCCCTGCTGGAATTTTCCCGCACCGGGACTCTGGACATGGGAACCATACAGCTTGAATCCCTGCTACAACAGTGGTTTCCCCTTTTTCGGGAACAATGCAAGCGGAGCCAGGTGATGACTACCCTGGAGGTGGAATATGATTTACCGCCAGTAAGGGGGGATGGGGAAAAGCTTCGCCAGGTGTTGATAAACCTGTCATTAAATGCTCTGGAAGCAATCTCCGGTCCGGGGACCATTAACATGAAAGTGGGGGTTAAGAGCGCAAATCAGATTTCGTCAGTAAACTCGGGACTGTCCCCAGCTTCACCGGGGGCTGTCCCAGATGTTTATGTTGAAATTGCGGTGATCGATAGTGGCGCGGGCATGAATGAAGAGATTAAAGAGCGCGTCTTTGATCCATTTTATACCACCAGAAATCAGGGTACCGGATTAGGACTTTCCATAGTTCATAATATTATTAAAGAACATGATGGCTGGATCGATGTAGAAAGTGAACCGGGTAAAGGGAGCCGCTTTGCGGTTTTTATCCCGGTTGCTGAAACCGAAAATCATGGCCGGAGTCAGGATGATGTTAAATCGAATACTTATTATTGATGATGAAAAATTAATCAGGGAATCCTTGTCTCATTTATTAACCGGAGCTGGGTATCAGGTAGATCTGGCTGCCGATGGGGATCAGGCGAAACAACTTTTTACCCAGCACACGTATGATCTGGCTCTGATTGATCTGCGTTTGCCGGATTGCAGTGGGATTGAATTGCTGAAAATCTTTAAGACGGCGGTCCCTGATCAGGGGCCTATGTGCATCATGATGACAGCCTATGGTTCAGTGGATTCAGCGGTGCAGGCGATGAAGCATGGGGCCTATGATTATATCAATAAGCCATTTAAATCCAAGGAAATCCTGTTGATTGTCAAGCTGGCCCTGGAGGCCGGGGGCTTGAAGCGGGAAGTTCGGCAGATTATCAAAACCCAGGCGAAAAAATACAATATCAACAATATGATCGCCGTTGATCCACTGATGATAAAAACCTTCGAAGTGGTGAAAAAAGTAGCCGCTAACCGTGACGTTTCGGTTTTGATTCAAGGAGAAAGCGGTACCGGTAAAGAATTGATTGCCAAATCTCTGCACTATTTAAGTGCGAGAGCTGCCAAGCCTTTTGTCAGTATCAACTGTGCCTCAATTCCCGGTAATCTGCTGGAAAGTGAACTGTTTGGTTATGAACGGGGAGCCTTTACGGATGCCAAAAGCCGTAAACAAGGTTTACTGGAAAAGGCTGAGGGTGGTACAGTCTTTCTGGATGAAATCGGCGATATGGAACCCTCGCTGCAGGCCAAACTGCTTCGGGTTCTGGAGGAAAACCGTTTCCGCCGTCTTGGCAGCGTATCGGATATCAATATTGATGTGCGCTTTGTTTCCGCTACCAATCAGATGCTGGAAAAGTTGATTGAAAAGGGAATTTTTCGCGAGGATCTTTATTACCGGCTCAAAGTTATTAATATCACTATTCCGCCGCTGCGGGAAAGGAAACAGGATATTGAAGTTTTGCTCAAATACTTTATTGACCATTTTAACAGCAAACTGAACCGACAGGTAAAGGGTGTGAGTCCGGGAGCTCTTTCCCTTTTGCAGCAGTACCGGTGGCCGGGGAATATCCGGGAGCTGAAAAATACCATTGAGCGGATCATGATTCTTGAAGATGACGAAATTATTACCGAAGAACATCTGCCCCTGGAAGTTATTTCCTCCAGTCGGGAAAAAGGCAAGTACGGGGTGTTTTTGCCCCGTGAGTATGATATTCGCCAGGGTGTTGATTTTAACGGTCTGGTTAAATCTTTTTCCAGTTATTTAATTGAAGAGGCAATGAAGATAGCCGGAGGCAATAAGGCTAAAACTGCCCGCCTGCTATCCATGGACCGAGGGACTTTGCGCTATCAGATCAAGAAACTGGGGATCGAAGAAGAGGGGTCGGACGAGGAATAATCCTTGCGCCGGTTAACCTTGTTATGCTATAGGCGATAGTCTTAATTTTACTGAATTATGTCGGGGCGTAGCGCAGCCCGGTTAGCGCACCTGCCTTGGGAGCAGGGGGTCGGAGGTTCAAATCCTCTCGCCCCGACCAGTAATTATTAAAGGGGGGGGGTTAGCCTTAGTTGGTTAATCCCTTCTCGCTTTTTGGGCGGGAGTGCAAGGCTGGCTTTTTCCAAGGTTTCGGCAGCTTTTAAAATTTAACAAACAAATGAAGTGGAGAAATAGCATGAACGAATTGAGCGCAAGCCAAAAAAGCACCCTGATCAGCATGGTCAGTGAAGATCGTTTTTCCACCGGCTCCTCAGATAAAAATCTACACTTGCATGATATTTCCTACCATTGTGGTCAGTTGCCGGCCGGAATTATCTGGCCTTCGAGTACTGAGGAGGTAGCTGACATTCTTCAATGGAGCTATGGGCAGAAAATTCCGGTCACCCCCTGGGGTGCTGGAACCAGTACGGAAGGCAACCCGGTTCCCACCCGCGGTGGCTTGGTGATCGATTGCACCCGCATGGATCGCATCCTGGCAATTCGCCCCCAGGATATGCAGGTTGATGTCCAGCCGGGAGTCTTTCGCAAAACGTTGAACCGACAAGTTGGTAAACATGGTTTGTTTTTCCCTCCAGATCCCGGTGCTGACGCTACTATTGGCGGCATGATTGCCAACAACGCCTCCGGTATCCAAACGGTCAAGTACGGTGCTACCAAGGATTACGTGATGAGACTTACCATAGTTCTTCCCCAGGGAAAGATTATCCATACCGGCTGTCTGGCACCAAAATCTTCATCCGGATATGATTTGACCCGTCTGTTTGTCGGTTCTGAAGGAACTTTGGGGATCGTCACCGAGGCAAATCTCCGTCTCACCGGCCTCCCCGCCCACCACCTGGCGGCAACCATCACTTTTCCCAATCTGGAAAGTGCCACCCGAGTAGTTACCGCAATGATAAGCTCGGGCCTGGAACCGGCTGCCCTGGAGCTTTTGACCCCTAATCTTATTAGCTTGATGAATCATGAGAAAGCCTTGGGACTGCCTGAACAACCATCACTTTTTTGTGAATTTCATGGAATCAGCGAAGCAACCCTCAAAGAAACCGAGCAGTTAACCACTGAACTTTGCCAAGACTATGATGCCGAAGTTTTTCGCTTCGGGATGGAAGAAACACACCGAAATAATCTCTGGCGGGCTCGTCATGAAGCCTGGGAAACTATTCATCGCGCCCATCCGGGAAAGGAAACTTTGATCGTGGATGCCGCAGTTCCCATTTCCAGATATTCGGACATGGTTGTTTTTGCCCAAGCCCAGGTGGATGATAATCTGGCGGTTGGTTATGTTTTCGGTCATGCCGGCGACGGCAATCTGCACGTTGTGCTGGTGGGGGATCCCGAAAAAGCGGGGGAATGGGAATCACTTGAGGCAATCAACCACCAGATTGTCGCCCGGGCAGTGGAGGTTGGGGGGACTTGTACCGGGGAGCATGGAGTGGGCATTGGTAAGCGCCAATTTATGCATCAGGAACACGGTGAAAGCCTGGAGCTGATGCGGCAGATAAAAAACCTTATTGATCCTCTGGGTTTGATGAATCCGGGAAAGATTTTTATCTGAACCCCGGCCAATAACATTTCATTCATCAGCTTTTAGCCAATGCTGATTTTTCCCGCCTCATAATCTTGGTGCCAGTTTTCAGCTACCGGTATCTTCCGGTAGAGTTTCCGGCGCTGGGCCTCAAGCAGAAGCCGTGATTTGTTCATGAAATCCGCGGCGCAATAAACCTTTTTAGCTGAAATTCGGCTCATATTGTTCAGCCAAATGATACCCGGTTCGGAACGTAGCAGGTGATGATCAACAATCAGAATTTCCACATTTCGGGCCAGACGGAGCCCATTTTCCCAGGCTGATTTTCGTTCTGATCCGGTCAGTGAGCCAAGATAGAGAGGCGGTCCGTCGACAAAAACGATGTCTGGTTGCCATTGAATGATTTGGTCTATGGTTTCCTTGCTCAGTAGCTGGATGTCGCTGGCATGGACGAATACTTGCTTTCCCGTATCGATCCTGGTCATCATGACTGTACCGAACCTTTCCCCTGGCAAACCGTGGGGAACCGGACCGGAGAAAGTTAAAGGGCCATCCTGGCATCCTTCGGCGATCTTCATGTTGCTTCCCAATAATACTTCCAGGTCCAGGGCACGGTGCTGCATTTTTGAAGAAAGACCTTCTGTTGATTTGGCCCAGACACGCAATCCTTCTAAACTATCAGCCAGCCGCTCAAATGAAAGCTGGTAGGGATTTGCCTGCAGCAGGGGAACATGATCACCATGGAAGTGGCTGAAGACGATATCTGTAGCCCCTTTCATTGCTTTTATGATCTCCTGTCTGACTTTTATCCCGGTTTTCACCTGGCGAGGGTGGGGAAGCAATCCATGCCGCCGGTATCCAAGGGCAATGCCCGGATCAATGAGAATCCGCCGTTCTCCGGCAGTTACCAGGCAACACATTCCGCGAACTCCCAGAGATTCAGTTCCGATTATCTCAATGCCCTTAGTTTTTATCATCGGTTACCCCCCCCTTCGGTAGAGATTAGGTGGATCTTTTAAAGAAAACGCTCGAATATGTCGATCAACGGCACCAAGGTGATCATTTGACAATCCGACAATTTAATTATAGGATAATTTATCCTTAAATTCCATTTATCCGGAGAAAATTTCATGACCCGGCAAGAAAGCAAAAAAGGTTTCTCAGGCCTGCAGGTTTTCGGTATTGCCGTCCTGGTGATGATTGTTGCTGTTGCCGGAACAATCTTTGCGGCCAGGGCCTGGTTCTTTCCCCGTCCGTTTAAACCGGTGGTTTTGAGTCAGCAGGAAGAAAAACGGCTGGAGCGCAAGCTGGAACAATTTGAACGCCCGGGTTATAAGCCACTGCCGGTGCCAAAAGCCTCAAACTCAAAGCCGCAAAAGAATGATTGGCTGTCTGATGGCAGATTGAAACCTGAAGCCTACAGTGAGAAGGGGGCTTCAAGGGAGATTAACTTGAGTGAACGTGAACTCAATGGTCTTCTGGCAAAAAATACTGATCTGGCTCGGAAAGTGGCTATTGATCTGTCAGAAGATCTGGTCAGTGCCAGACTCCTGCTGCCGGTTGATCCGGATTTTCCGTTGTTTGGCGGTAAAACGTTGCGGGTTCGGGCAGGATTGGAACTGGCGTACCGTGATCAGAGACCGATAGTGAAAATTCGGGGTGTCAGTATCATGGGTGTTCCCGTGCCTGCCGCTTGGCTTGGCGGCCTTAAAAATGTTGATCTGGTCAAAGAATTCGGTTCTGATCAGGGGTTTTGGCAAGCATTCTCTGATGGGGTGGAATCCATTACCATCAGGGAAGGAGAACTCCACATCGAACTCAAAGAATAATAGCCTGGTCTCGTTCCCGCGATCAGATCTTCATAATGTCCAGCACCTTCTGCTCCACTTCCTGCAGGTCAGCCTCGTTTGCAATTGCCTTTGTTAATGTCGGTATCGGCAGCAAAAACACCTTTTTCGGCTGTGTCAACAGTGTCTATAAAGTAATCTCAGTTTTTCTCCTTGCGATATTCCCTCTCGTTTATCCTGCAGAATCACCGCCGCCGGCAATATGAGATTTTGACTGCTGCGGTTTATCCGGAAAAAGGGTTTGGCTTCCACGGCATACCGCTGGATGAAACCCTGCAAAGATTGGGCTAAGGGCTCACACAAAAATAACTTAGCATTTTGAGGCACACTCTGAACATTTATAAAAGCGATCTTCAATCACGCAATCCTCAACGTAGCATTACTACGCCTGCGGTTGCATTCAATCAGATCACTTCCCTAAATGTCCATATCACACCTCATATCTCCTCATTTATTTTTGCGTGAACCCTAAGGAAGGTGAAAAAACAGCGTAGCTTTTGGTGTCAGCGTGTATGCGATTGTTGGGTGATATTCTTAAGAGTTTCATTCATCCATGCGTTAAGGCTTTTCCCTGTCATTCTTGCTTGTATGGCAATTGTTTTATGAAGTCCTGGATCTACACGAACTATGAACTTACCAGAATACGGTTTTTCAGGATCTTCTCCTCGTTCAGCACAGAATTCAAGATAATCTTCAACTGAATCATGAAAAGTTTTCCGCAACTCTTCAACCGTTTCACCCTCAAAAGTGATTACATCTCGCAAATTGATGATTTCTCCGTAAAAAGTATTAGCCTCGTCATCAAATTCAATCTTTGCAAAATATCCTTTATGTTCCATCATGGTTTCACCCCCGCTTCTTGCAAGAATCTACGGACTGACCTTATTGCACCCTTATTTGTTATTCGATTTGGATGCGGCCGATGAAATATAGCTCGAACCCCATTGAATGCAACCCTTACCCGTGAACCTTTACCCTCTGAAATGTCAGCCCCAAGAGCAGTGAATATAGATTCAATATCTATCCAAGAAATATCCGAACGTTCAGGTTTTTCGAATATGCGTTTTAAAGTTCGCCGCTGCTTTTTATTCACAAAAATATTATATCACTATTTGATACTATGTCAAGAAGGTATTTTTTTCACCCAACTAAGAGCGTTTTATCATTCGTCCCGCATATGACGGTGCCGGGATGTTGAATTTCCAGGTTACTGACCGTATCACAGCTATTATTTTTTACAAAGCGGGATGATTGATAAACTGTTGTTGAAATGAGCCGCGGGTTCATAGGAAGGACTTACTTTTTTGTGATTATGACTCTATGGGGTTTGTTTTCAATCTGTTGAAATATAAAAGAAAATAGTGAATTGGTAGCCTGTGCATAGCGGCGCAAAAAGTTGAATGTCAAAAATACTTGATTTTTTCTCATGAGTATTTGCTTGTTTCCGTGACATGGTGGGAAAAAGAGGACTTTTTTGGTTATTTGCTGATTTTTCAGTCGGGAAAAGACGCAGTTGTTCCGTGAGTAATGGAAAAATCAGGTTGATGACAACAGGTAATTGCGGTCAGCTGCTGTCAGGTAATAGTACTGCCTGGAAGACCATACGCCCCTGACCTGGTTTTTAAATAAGAGAACAAAATATGAGATTTTTTTGTCTATGTATCGCTATGGCTTCGTGCACAATATAACCGCTTGTATTTGTAGGTGATTTTTGCTATGCAGTTGTGCCTGATTTTGTCAGCCAGGCGGCAATATCAAGTTTTCAGTAAAAAAATATTGAACCTGATGATTTATGGAGGTGGACTTCATGGGTTTGAACATCATCGTTACGGTTAAACAGGTACCGGATACGCATAATGTATCGGGAGAGGCGATGAAAGAGGATGGTACGGTAAACCGTGCCGCCCTGCCCGCAATTTTTAATCCGGAGGATCTCAACGCCCTGGAAGAGGCTTTGAAAATCAAGGAGCAGGTCGGGGGGGTGGTCACCTGTATTTCCATGGGGCCGCCCAACGCCGCCGAGGTTTTGAAGGAATGTCTGTATCGGGGTGCCGATGATGTTATTCTGGTGTCCGATCGCCGCTTTGCCGGGGCCGACACTCTGGCAACCTCTTATGCCCTCAAATGCGCCATTGAAAAAGTTGGTGACTACGACCTGATTCTCTGTGGTCGTCAGGCCATTGACGGGGATACCGCTCAGGTGGGGCCGCAGATAGCGGAAAAACTTCATATCAACCAGCTTACCTGTCTCTCAGCGGTAACGGCGGTTGATGATAGTTCCATTACCGTCAGACGTTCGGTTGAAGATGGCTATGAAATTGTCAAGAGCAGTTTCCCAGTCTTGCTCACCGTAACCTCGGTTGCCAATGAACCGCGCTCAGCCAGCGCCAAAAAGGTGATGACCTATAAAAATATCGGTAAAGAGGTCTGCAATTCCTCCTACGATGAAGCGTATCTGTCACCCGGGGTTTGTGGGGTTGTCAGCCATATTAAGGAATGGAATGTGGAAGCCATCGGCGCGGATCCCGAGCGGTGTGGACTGTCCGGTTCCCCGACTAAAGTAAAAAAGATCCAAAGTGTGGTGCTGACGGCTTGTGAAAGTAAACAGGTCCCGAATACTGATGCGGGAATTGCCGATTTGATGCACGAACTTATTGAAGAGAATATCATCGGATAGGAGCGGGAAAATGGGCACTGGAAAAAATGTGATGGTTTTCATTGAAACCCGGCGTGGCAAGATTGCTGAAGTCAGCCTGGAGTTGATCAGTGCGGCCAATCGTCTGGCCGGAAAACTGGGTGGTTCAGTGGAAGCGGTTGCCATGGGATATCAACTCCATGATGAATTGAAAACTCTGGGGCAATACGGTTGTGGCCGGGTTTATTACACCGATGATGAACGGCTGGCTCATTTTACCTCTATTCCCTATGCTAAAACCGTGGTTCGGACCGTCCGGGAATATCAGCCCGGGGTAGTGCTTTTCGGGGCCACGACCATGGGCCGGGATGTGGCCCCGCGGGTGGCATCGACCCTGATGTGCGGCTTAACTGCTGATTGTACCGATCTTCAGATTGGTGAGCATGACCTCAAGGACGTGCATTATGCAAATACCCTGATGCAGATTCGGCCAGCTTTTGGCGGTAATATTGTCGCCACCATCGTTTCTCCCGAGAGCGTGCCCAGCATGGCAACCGTGCGGGAAGGGGTGATGAAGATGATTGAGCCGGATCCGGAAAAATTGGTGAAAATCATTGCTGAGCCCTGCCAGGTTGCCGATGATGATTTTTTGACCGAGATTCTGGAGGTGGTGATCGAGGAAAAACAGGTTAACCTGAAAGCGGCCCAGATCATTGTTTCCGCTGGTATGGGTGCCAGTGATCCAGATGGTTTGGTTCTGGTCAGGGAATTGGCCAGGAATCTGGGCGGGGAGTTGGGCTGTTCCCGGCCGGTGGTGGATTCCGGGGTATTGATTAAAGATCACCAGGTTGGCCAGACGGGAACCACGGTTCGCCCCAATCTTTATATTGCCTGTGGTATTTCAGGCCAGATTCAGCACCGGGCCGGCATGTCGGAAGCCAAGCGGATTATTGCCATCAACAAAGATCCCCAGGCGCCGATTTTTGCCATCGCCCACTATGGTATCGTCGGGGATGTCAAGGATGTGCTGGCAAAAATGATCAAAGCCTATAAAACCAAAGCATAGGAGTCCGATAATGGCAAATTTTTATCGTGATAATGCAGATATTCTCTTCCATATGAAAAGCATGGATTTGAGCCGGATCATTGATTTGAAAGAAGATGGGTTTGCCGAAAAGGATGCCTATCCCTACGCCCCGCGGGACGAGGGCGATACAAAGGATAATTACGATCGGGTGTTGGAGATTGTCGGTGAAATTGCCGGGGAGTTTGCCGCCCCCCGGGCCCGTGAAGTTGATGAACAGGGGGCGACCTTTGCCGATGGTGAAGTGACCTATCCCAAGGGAATTCAGGAGGCGGTGGCCAGGATTAATCAAGCTGATCTGGCCGGATTTACCATGCCGCGCAAATATGGCGGCATCAATATGCCGATGACTATCTTTTCCGCCGCCATTGAGATGGTTTCCCGGGCTGATGCCTCGTTGATGCTGGTTTTCGGCCTCCAGGGTTTGAGTGACACCATCTGCAAGTTTGGTTCTGAAGATCAGAAGGAAAGATTTCTCCCTCGTTTTGCCACCGGTGAGATTGTTGGTTCCATGGCTTTGACCGAACCGGATGCAGGTTCTGATCTGCAGTCGGTGATGCTCAGGGCTTTTCAGGATGAGAATGGGCAGTGGCGATTGAATGGGGTGAAACGTTTTATTACCAATGGCTGTGGAAATATTTCGCTGGTCATGGCCCGCTCTGAAGAGGGGACGACCAGCGGCCGGGGATTATCCCTGTTTATTTATGAGCGTGATGGCGGGATGAAGGTTCGGCGCATTGAACATAAGCTGGGGATTACCGGTTCACCGACCTGTGAGCTGCAGTTTACCAATGCCAAAGCGGAATTGCTGGGGAAACGGAAACTTGGCCTGATCAAGTATACCATCTACCTGATGAATGGTGCCCGTCTGGCGGTGGCGGCCCAGTCGGTGGGTATTGCCGAGGCCGCTTACCGGGAAGCCTATGCTTATGCCAATGACCGGGAACAGTTTAAAAAACCAGTTCGTAATTTTGGGGTTATCTCCGAGATGCTGACCGAAATGAAGATTTCCATTGAAGCGGCCCGCTGTCTGGTCTATGAAACCTCGCGCATTGTTGATATCAAGGAAGGCATCGAGGACCGGATCGAGAAGCATCCTGAACGGACTGCTGATCTGAAAGACGACCTGAAGCGCTATACGCGCTTTGCTTCCTTGTTTACCCCACTGGCCAAGAGTTCCAGCGCCGAGATGGCTAACAAGGTCTGTTATGATGCCATCCAGGTCCATGGCGGGGTTGGCTATACCAAAGAATTTGATGTGGAACGCCATTACCGTGATGCCCGGATAACCAATATTTATGAGGGAACAACCCAGTTGCAGGTGCTGGCCGCCATGGGTGGTGTGATTGGCGGGGTGCTTTCCGAGCGGCTCAATGAGTATGAGGAAGACAGTGATTTTTCAGTTATTTCCGAACTTTTTCAGCCGGTTCAGAAAATGCGGACCCAGCTGGAGATGGCTATTTCCCATATCAAGGATAAAGGGGATGCCGGTTATCAGGAATTTCATGCCACCCGACTGGTCAATATGACCACGGATGTTATTAACGGCTACCTGCTGTGTCGAAAGGCTCTTTTGTCGGAACGTAAAAAGACGGTGGCAAAATTGTATATTTCAAAGGCATTGTATCGGGTGAAGTCGAACCTGGACTACATTCTGGCTGATGATGATGGCTTTCTTCTGCTGCACAAAGCGGTTATAGATGCTGAAGAAGTGGTTGAATCCTGAAAAGATGTTATGGTAAAATCAATGATTTGAAGAGCTTTACCGGAAGCCGCCGTTAAGGTGGCTTCTTTTTTTCTAATTCTTGACAATGATCGGTAAAAATCATTATGATAACCGATAAATAATCGATAAAGGTGAGAAATGAGGAAGATTTGTTTAGTGGTTCTGGCTATTTTGTTTCTGGCTTTGACTCCGGTGCTGGCAAAACCTCCGGTAGTGGTGTATTTCAGCCCTAATGGCGGGGCTGAAAAGGCGCTGGTGCAGGCTCTGGATCAGGCACAAAAAAGCATTCAGGCAGCGGTTTATTATTTTACCAGCCGGACGGTGGCCAAGGCCATCCTCCGAGCCGGGAAACGGGGGGTCAAGATTTCCGTGATCCTGGACGGTAATGATGAAAATGAATATTCCAAAGGCTATTATTTATCTAAACGGGGTATTGCTGTCCGCTATGCCCGGGGATTGCGGCGTCAAAGAAAGAAAATCTCCTATGGTTTGATGCATGATAAGTTTGCGGTGATTGACGGGCATCTGGTGGTGACCGGTTCTTATAATTGGACGGTATCCGCCGAACGCTGGAATTATGAAAACCTTCTGGTGATTGATTCGGTTTCCCTGGCTTCACGTTATGAACAGGAGTTTAATAAAATATGGTCCAGAACTTTTATAAAGTAGCTCGCTACGTTTTCTTTCCGTTCCTGGCGATTTTCGCTGTTTTTTGTCTGTCGTCCTGTGCCGCCCCTCCGGTTCGTCAACCAACCATCACCCAGGCTGAACTTGGATGGGAGCGGCAGGCGAGACAGCTTGAATTTGAGGGGGATTATCTGGGGGCGTATGAACAGGTTCACGATTTCTATCTGGATTCATTGCGTCCGGACCTGCATCAGTGGCTGCTGCGCTTGCTTGACAAGATGTCTTTGGAATCATTGCAAAGTTTAAAGGATTGGGAAGAGAACAATGAGCTGCGCTGTCAGGTATTGGAAAAAAATTTTGTTGCGCTGGATGAAAATCAGTTACAGGCCGGTGACTATGTTCCTGTCTTAAAGGATATCCTCACCAATTGTTCCCTCTCAGAAGCCGCAAGATACCAATATGAACAGTTGCTGCAATCATATTTATCGGGGGCTGAACGACCGTCTTTTAGGGTTGGCTGTCTTTTGCCCCTGACTGGAGAATATGCGGATTATGGTAATAAAATTCTTCAGGGGATGGAACTGGCCTTGGAGGTTTTTCATGATAACCCATTGGAAAGTCATGATTCAGGAATAGAACTCCTGGTGCGTGATACCGGTGGAGACAGTAGCCGGGCCAGGGAACTGGTTAGCCAACTGGTTGATGATGAGGGTGCCAGTCTGCTGGTGGGCCCGGTGACCGGGCAGGCAGCTCTTTATGCCGCGGCTGAAGCAGAGAGTCGAGAAATCGATATTATAACCCTCACCCCGCGTTCGGGAATCGCGTCCCGTGGAGATTATGTGTTTCAGCATTTTCTGACCATGGAAAATCAAGCGAAACAGATTATGGAACTGGCGGTGGGGCGCCTGGGTATTACCTCGTTGGCGTTATTGTATCCTTCCACCTATTATGGCCGCCAGGCGGCAAAGTTATTCAGGGAAGGCGCGCGGCAGTGGGGCGCTGAACTGGTGCGGGTTGTCAGTTATGACCCGACCAGTAAGGACTATGGGCGCAGTATCAAAGAATTGATCGGGGTGGAAAAGTACGCTGAATACCAACGGCAGAAAAAAGCTTATGAATCCTGGGCGAAGGAACAGGAAGCTTTGGTGGAAGATCAGAAAAACGGGACATCAGATTCGGCTCTGACCCTGGCGAAAGAAATCGGTCTGGAGGCAGAAGAACTGTTTGAAAAATCCGGGGAGGACGAGGAGTTCATGCCCCGGCCGATTCTTGAGCTGGATTTTTCCGGGATTATTATTCCTGATTTTTACCAGCGAATCCGATTGCTGGTTCCTCAGCTGGCTTTTTACGATCTTATGGACAGCCGTTTTTTTGGTACCCGGGGCTGGAATTCACCAGAACTTGCCGAGGATGCGGGAGCGCAGGTGGATGGAGCTTTGTTTGTGGATGCTTTCTGCCATGAATGTGCTGAACCACAGCAATTGGCTGAATACCGGGATCAATATGAATCAATGTTTGTTGAAACAGCTTCGATTTATGATGCCTATGGCTACGATACCATGGTGCTGATTCACCAGGTTCTGACTGCATTGCAGCAGGATGATCGGGGAATTAATCCAGAGGCGATACGCGAAAAGTTGTTGGCCGTGCAGAACTTCCCGATGGTGACCGGTATCACCTCGGTTTTGCCGGATGGTGAAATGGAGAAAACATTATTCAATCTGTCTTTTCAGGGGAATAAAATTATTCAAGTTGATCCGGTTTGCAATCAGAACCGGGACTAAAGGCAGTCTTGAAAAACGATGATTCAGAGTACAAAGTAGCTTTATTCCTTTCCCTCCTGAACGCAATTCTGTCTATTTCCTGATTTCCCGCTGATCCTGATATTGTTTTCCCGTCAGCCTATCACATCCCTCTGATTGTTGCCGTGACCGGTGGGAGCTGTTTCCCAAAAAGCCGGTAATGATCGGTTATTGCTATGGATAGGAAGACTACCATTGGCATAAAAAATTAGACCTTGTGCTGTTTTCCCATTATATATTTTAGTGGCTTCGTGAAAGCTTCATCTTCTTTTCTATGCTGCGACCTTTGTCATTACAACGTACGCTGAAGTACGCCTCATGCCTCAGGTTTTGCCTGCCTCAAAGATGAATTTTTTATTGTGCCATTGGTTATGCGATGTCTGGAGCAAGATTGATTTTAGACTATGTTCGGTTGTAGTCTGCCGGATGGCAGGAAGGAGAATAAGGATGACCGTTGATTATCAGCCAATGTGGCAGGAGTTGGGGCTGGATTTGCAGGCCCATGATGATTTGTTGCAGGGGTTGGGGACGGCATATCAGGATATCTTTCTGAGCCAGAAAAACCGTCCCCGGGGTATGGCATATCTCGATTTTGTCATGAGAGAGGTCCATGGATTACGGATTAAAGAGTTGCTGGATGCCAAAAAAACAGGACGCAAGGTCATTGGCGCCTTTTGCGTATTTGTCCCCGAAGAGATTGTTCTGGCGGCTGATGCTATCCTGGTAGGTCTGTGTACCGGGGCGGATTTTGCCATGGAAGAGGTGGAAAAAATTCTCCCGCGCAATACCTGCTCACTGATCAAGTCAGCCTTTGGTTTCAAGCTGAGCAGGGTATGCCCATATCTTGAAGCTGCCGATATGGTTGTGGGTGAAAATACCTGCGACGGCAAAAAGAAGTCTTACGAACAGCTGCTGGAACTCATCCCCAACCTTTATGTCATGGATCTTCCCCAGCAGAAGACGGAAGACGGCAGGCATCTGTTGCGCCAGGAATATCGGCGTTTTCTGCAGGTTATGGAGGAGCTTTCAGGGGTTGAGATTACGGTTGATCGCCTCCGCCGGGGGATTGAACTGACAAATAATAAAAGGTGGGCCTTGCAGCGATTGACCCGTCTGCGGGCGGCAAATCCGGTTCCGATTTCCGGCCTGGATGTGCTGTTGATTAACCAGGTGGCCTTTTACGATGATCCTCAGCGTTTTACCGAATCAATCAACAAGCTCTGTGATGAGCTGGAAGAGCGAATTCAACAAAAGATAGGTGCATTCCCGGCCGATACCCCGAAAATTATGCTTTCCGGCTGTCCCATGGCCGTGCCCAACTGGAAGCTTCCCTCGCTCATTGAGCGTTCGGGGGCCGTGGTGGTAGGTGAGGAATCTTGTGTTGGCGAACGAGGCTGGCGTAACCTGACAGCGACTGCCGGGAATACGGTGGATGAACTGCTTAATGCTATCGTTGATCGCTATTTTCAGGTTGACTGTGCTGTTTTCACACCCAACCCCGATCGTGAACGGCATGTGGCCGAGATGTGCCGTGATTATCAAGCCGATGGGGTGATTCATTACAGCCTGCAGTTTTGTCAGCCCTATATTATTGAATCGATGCCCATGGAGCGGCGTTTGAATGACCAGGGGAGCAACTTCCTCCGTATCGAAACGGACTACAGCCAGGAAGATGTGGGACAGTTGCAGACCAGGATTGAAGCGTTTATTGAAATTATCAGTTGATGGCTGGTTTACAGCCTGATGGTCAGGAATGTGTATGCGTTGTGCCGGTATTGATTTGGGTTCCCGCACTATTGAAGTGGTGATTGTCGAAGATGGGCAGCTGGTTGCCAGCCGTCAGGCGGAGACCGGTTTTGAACCGGTAAAACAGGCGGAAAATCTGCTTGCGGGTGAACACTGTGACTATTTGCTGGCTACCGGCTATGGCCGACACCTTTTTGAGACGACCCATGGAGCTGACAGCCAGACGGTGACCGAAATTAAAGCCGTGGCTGCCGGTTGCCGGGCCCTGCTGCCCGATGTCGATGTTATTTTGGATATCGGCGGTCAGGATTCAAAAGTTATAGCTCTGAATCCAGAGGGTAGAGTGCGCAAATTTGAGATGAATGACCGTTGTGCTGCCGGCACCGGTAAATTTCTGGAATTGACGGCCATGTCTTTAGGATTTCCCCTGGATCGGTTCGGGCAGGAGGCGCTCAAGGCGAGAAAAGATATTCAGATTAACAGTATGTGTGCGGTTTTTGCCGAATCGGAAGTTACTTCCATGGTGGGTCGGGGTGAAAATCGTTTGGATATTGCCTTTGGTCTCCATCGTTCCATTGCCAACCGGGCTGTCAGCATGTTGAAAAGGTTTTCCCTTTCCGGGGCCACAATCGGTTTTGTCGGCGGGGTTGCCTGGAACCCCTGTGTTTGCAGGTTGCTGGAAGAACAGTTGAAAACCACGGTGCTGGTCCCGGAAAATCCGCAAATGGTCGGGGCCTATGGGGCGGCCCTGATAGCGTCCGAGCTATGATTGTTTTTTCCGGTAAGACTCATCCGGCGACCCGCATATATATCAGGGCATAGAGGAAGAGAAAAATCAGGGAGGCGCAGACCCCGATGCCGATCGGTACCCGGTAATCCTTTTCGTTATATGGCCGCTGGAGGAGTTCAGTCATTGACTTCTCCTGACCAATAATTGCATACCAGACAATTTCAAGCAGGGCGTAAGGGTGTTTGCTTAAACGTGCGGCGATTTGGATTTTATCGGCGAAGGCGAGCTGGACAAGGTTGCGAAAACGATTTAATGGGTAGCGGCAAAAGAGTAGTACTGTCCAGCCGAAGATTCGGTAAAACCAGTCGGTATCAAGGCTGATTGATTTCTTGCCGGCCATCAGTTTGTCAATATAGAGGCAGAATCCGGCCAGAGTCAGCAGCAGTAGTTGCAATGAGGCGACCACATGGCTTGGGGTGTAGGGGTGGAAATGGACTTCGTATGGTAAAAGTTTATAAAGGGTTTGGGGAAAAATCCCGGTGATCACACAGAGCAGGGCGCCTAAGCCCATACCGATTTGCATGTTGAGAGGCGGCTCTTTGACATTGGCAATTTCATCTTCACTGCCGTCCGCTTTTCCGAACCAGACCCCCCAGGGGAGTTTGAGGCCGACACTTAAAAATGTACCCACTGAAGCCAGATGTAACATCAGTTCAATGACCGGCCGATGACCGTAGCCGGCGGCGGCCACAATCATGGTTTTGCTGACAAAACCGTTAAAGAGAGGTACCGCTGAGATCGAGAAAGCCCCAACCATATAGAGCACCAGGGTAATCGGCATCTGGCGATAGAGATTACGGCCTTTAAGGTCGAGGATATTGCGGCGGCCGGTAACCTGAATAACCGCTCCCATTCCCATGAAGAGTACCGCTTTATAGATAATATGGCAGAAGGCGTGGGCTCCGGCCCCGTTGAGCGCCATCTCGCTGCCGAGTCCGACGGCGCAGACCATGTAACCGACCTGACTGACGATGTGGTAGGATAACAGGCGGCGGATATCCTTTTCAATGATTGCATAGATGACCCCGTAGACGGCCATGATCGCTCCGAGCCAAACCAGAAGTTCGGTTCCGGCGAAGGAGCGGGCCAGAACATAGACCGCGCTTTTGGTGGTAAAGGCGGTCATGAAGACGCTGCCGGTGATGGTTCCTTCAGGATAGGCATCAGGCAGCCAGGCGTGGAGTGGCGGCACCGCGGCGTTGATGAGGAAGCCGAAAAGGATGAATTTGGCCGCCAGCGTACTCAGGTCAAAAGGATTAAAGGCGATTGAGCCGGTACTTGAAACCTGCATGACAATCCCGCCTAAAAGGATGGCCCCGCCGAAGAGATGAACCATGGCGTAACGGAAACCGGCCATCAGTGAAGTCGGAGTTTTGTTGTACCAGATGAGAAAAACCGAGGCTGCCGCCATGATTTCCCAGAAGAAAAAGAGCGAAAAGAGATCGCCGGCAAAGACCACTCCTAAAGTGCTGCCGACATAGAGATAGGCGGCGACATGCTGGCCCATCTCCTTGATATGGATAGCGTAGATCATGCTGATAAAGGAGATGATGACGAAGATATAGGCAAAGAGCAGGCTTAAGCGGTCGACCCGGCCCAGGATCAGTTCATAGTCAAGAAACTGCACCTGCCAGTAGACGCCCTGCGGCATTTGCAAAAGAGTGGCCATGGCGATAACCGGGATCAGCAGGGCCACAGCCTGCTGCAAGCGACGTCCCCGGATCAGCGGAATCAGCAGGGCACCGATGATATAGATGAAGGCCGGTGGCAGGTTAATCATTGTTATAATAGTCCTTATCTTTAAGCAGCCAGTTATGTCCGAGCCATTTGGCAAAAACGATAAGCAGGATAGAGCCGAAAAAACCGAAGAAAATGTCGAATACAGGGATCTTCTGCCACCAGAAATGGGGGTGCGGATTGGGAAACAAAAACCCTAAGAGAAAGAGTGCAAGGATTGCTGCCAGCATGATGCGGCGCCGGATGGTTGTTTTCATCTCATCCTCCGAGAACGTTGGTCACGGCGAGTCGGACAATGTTGAAGAAGTTGAGAAAAGCGTTGGGCATGACCCCTAAAATAATGCAAAAAATTGCCGTCATGCATAAAGGGATCACCATGAGCATGGGTGCCTCATCAATTTTCGGCGCGACATCGGGTAGCGGTTTTTTGAAGTAGCCATTGTAGATTATCGGAAAGAAGAAGGCGACATCAAGCATAGCGCTGGTCAGGATGACAAAGAGAAAAATGATCTGGTGGGTCTCGACGGCTCCCAGACAGAGAAACCATTTACTGATAAAACCATTGACCGGCGGGAGTCCACAAAGCCCCATTGCGGCAATCGTAAAGGCGGCAAAGGTAAAGGGCATTTGCCGGCCGAGACCATCAAGCTGGCTGACATGATCCTTGTGGGTTTTGGCGTAGATCGCTCCGGCGCAGAAGAAGAGGGTGATCTTCATAAATGCGTGGTTGGCAAGATGGAGGATGCCGCCGGTCATCGAGTTTTTGCTCAACAGGCTGACGCCCAAGATTATCAGGGCCAGATTGTTGATGGTTGAAAAGGCCAGTCGTCGTTTGAGGTGATCCTGCCCTAAAGCCAGCAATCCGGCCGCGACTACAGTAAAAGCCACAACTCCGGCCAGAACGGTCCAGACCCCGAGTTGGTGCAGGAGTTCCGGGCCGAAGACAAAAAGGATTACCCGGACACAGCCAAAAACCCCGGCTTTGACCACGGCTACCGCGTGCAACAGGGCACTTACCGGGGTTGGGGCGACCATGGCTGACGGAAGCCACTCATGAAAGGGCATGATTCCGGCCTTGACTCCGAAGCCGGCAATGAACATGGCCAGGAGAAGGATTAATAAACCAGGTGAACCGTGGCCGGCGAGAAAACCGCCGCTGGTAAAATTGAGGGTGCCGGTTAAGGAATAGGTGATCCCGATTGCCAGTAGCAGGGTGCAGCCTGCGGTCAGGGTATAGACCAGATATTTGCGTCCCCCCATGATGGAGCTTTTATCTTCATGATGGATGACCAGGGGCCAGGTTGCGATGGTCAGAATTTCATAGAAGATCAGCAGGGTCAGGAGGTTGCCGGCAAAGGCTATGCCAATTGCCGAAGAGAGGCAGATGGCAAAGCTGAAAAAGTAGCGGCTCTGGCCGTGTTCGTTGAGGGTTCTGACATAGCCGATGGAATAGAAAGAGGTTGGAATCCATAAGGTGGCTGCGACCACGCCAAAAAGCAGGCCAAAGGCATCGACTCTAAACTGCAACGCTACCCCGGGCAGCAGGGTGATCAGGGTATACTCTATGGTTTTGCCCGCGAGAACGGGTTCAATCAGGGAGAAGACCAGACCGAATTTGATCAGCGCCGCCAGGATGGTCCAGCCTTCCCGGAGGTTGCGGGCCTTTTCGCCAGTCAAAAGGATCAGAAAAGCGGCAATCATCGAGACCAGTACAGCCCACAATGGTTTCGCCGAATAGATCACTTCACCCATGAATTACAAGTCCTTAATAAAGTTAAATACTCACCGGTTTTGCGGATTAAAAAGCCGCCGGTACCGCATGTTGAATTACCGCGGCAATGATTTTGCCGCTCAAAGGGCCGAGAATAATGATAATTGCCGCCATGATCAGGATGGGAATCAGCATGCTGGCCGGAGCCTCATCGCGGACTACGACCACCTCTTCACGATCATGATCGTGGCTATGGGCACCGCCGTCCAGAGGTGCGAGATAGGCTTTTTCAATGATGCGAAAAAAGAGAACCGCATTAACCAGGCTGCTGCCCAGCAAAGTAATCGAGAAAACCCACTGTTTGGCCACAATTGTACCCATAATCAGGTACCATTTACTGAAGAAACCGCAGGCTGGCGGGATGCCGCACATTGAGAGGGCAACGATGACAAAAGCGGCCATCGTAAAGGGCATCTTTTTGTTAAGATGCTGAAAGTGATATATCTCCCGGCCATGACCTTTATAGGAGATGGCGCCGATTACCAGAAAGAGGCAGAAGACCATGCAGGCATCATTGACGATGTGGAGGATGGCACCGGTCAGGCCGGGCCGGTTCATGACGCTGATCCCCATAACGATATAGCCGACCTCGGCAATCATGATATAGGTGACCATTCTTTTGATGTCGGTCTGGGCCAGGGCCTTGATGCCGCCGACAATGATGGCAACCACCGCCATCCAGCCGAGAATCGTGGCCGCGGGAACCACTGAGATGGAAAACTCAGGTTGAAAGAGGGTAAACATGATGCGGATCAGGATATAGGCTGCGACCTTGGTCATCAAGGGGGCAATCAGGGTGCTGACCGGGGACGGGGCGGTGGTATAAGCGTCCGGCATCCAGACATGGAGCGGAAAGAGTCCCATCTTGATGGCGACGCCGGTGGTAAAAAAGGCAAACCCAACGAGGATCATCTTGGAATGGTAGAGGTTGGGCAGGATTGTTGCGAGATCAGCAATATTGAGGGAGCCGGTAGCCATGTAAAGATAGCCGACCCCAAGCAGGTAGAAACTGGCACCGATGGTGCCGATGATGATATAATTAAAGGTCGCCATCGGAGCTCCGTCTTCTCCATGGGCGATAAGTCCGTATCCGGAAAGTGAAGAGATCTCAAGAAATACAAAGATATTGAAAAGATCGCCGGTGATGACAATGCCCAGCAGTCCGGTAATCTGGAGAAGCAGAAGGGTATAAAAGTGGGGTTCTTTGCCCCGGAGATCCATTTTGACACCGGGTTTGGCGTTAAATGCCGCCAGCAGGCCGATGGCTGCTATCAGAACCAGCATCAGGCCGCTTAAGTAATCGATCCGGTATTCAATCCCCCAGGGTGGGGCCCAGCCGCCGAGATTGTAGCCGAAGGGGCCGGTCCTGACAACCTGCAACAGCGCTCCACAGGAAGCGTAGAGAGGGATGACCAGAATCATAAGCGCACAAGGGCGGCAGAGCTGGCGGTAGCGCCAACCGATAATCGGGGTCAGTAAGGCCCCGAGCAAGGGGGCGACAATGATTAAAGCGGGAAGCTGATCGATCATTAAATATTATTCTTTTACAGGTTCAAAGATTGACTGCGGCTATAGATATGTTGTGACGCCACAATTTATGTAGTTATTTTCATCCCAACGTTTAGCCTAGTGTTTTGTAAGCAGAAGGATCTTTTCTGATTGCCATAATCTCATCCTCCTCCAGGGTGTGGTAACGTTTATATATGAGGATAAGCGTTGCCAGGGCAACGCCGGTGGTCGCGATTGAGACGACGATTGCCGTCAGCATCAGGACATGGGGCAGGGGGTTGAGGTAGTCGGCTACCTGGATGAGGTGCTGGCCGTGACCGTGACCATGTCCCATAAGAATCGGAACCGTGGCACCGCCTTTCTTGACCCCGGTAGAGACAAAAAAGAGGATGATTGAGGTCTGGAAGATATTCATGCCGATTAATTTCTTGACGAGGTTGCGCTTGCCCATCATGGCATAGAGACCGATCATCATCAGGACAACGTAGATCCAGAAATTATATTTGGCCAGAATGTATTCTAGCATCTACTTTTTTCCTCCCCGGCGGCGCAAGAGAAAGAGACAGGAGATCGCGGCGGTGAAAATTACAGTTGTCTCTCCCAAGGTGTCATAGCTCCGGTAATCGGCCAGAACCGCTGAAACGATGTTGGGGGTGGCGGTCTTTTCCGTGGCTTCAAGGATATAGCGCGGTGAGACGTGGGAGTTGGCCGGTGAATTGGGGTCACCCCAGGCCGGCATGTCATGGATGCCGTAAATCAGCAGGGCCCCGGTCATGATGACCGCAACCCAGGATATCAGTTTAAACCAGTTTTTCATCAATCCTTTGACCTCCTGACGGTTTTGAACACTGCGGCCACAAAAAGAACGGTGCCGACTCCAGCGGAAACCGTTGCTTCGGTGAACGCTACATCTACCGCCCCCATTTCAGCCCACAGCAGGCACATGAAAAAACTGTAAGCACCAAGAATTATTACCGCACTCAGCAGGTCCTTGACGTTGATGGCTGCCAGAGCACAGATGACGACAAACACCAATAAAAATAAATCCAGTTGCCAGATCATTTTTTATCCTTTGTCCATGGTTGTACCCCGAGTCGGAAAGCCGCCCGGGCAAGCACATGAGTAGCCGTCGGGTTGGCAATGTAGATAAACACAACTATCAGGAGTATCTTGAAGCTGTCCAGGTTGATTCCATGGTGGACGATCAGTCCGGTCATAATCATCAGCACGGCCAGGGTGTCACACTTTCCGGTGGCATGCATGCGGGTGAACATATCGGGGAAACGCAACAGGCCGATAACGGAGGTTAAGAAGAAAAAGCAGCCGACCAGGATCATTGCCACGGCAATAATATCACGTATTAGCATCAGAATTCTCTTTTTGTTTCAAAATATTTGCTGGCTGCCAGGGTGCCGACGAAATTCAGCAGAGCGTATGCCAGGCTTATATCCAGAAACATTTCCACCCGGTCATACAGGAAGCCTATAATTACCAGAATAGTCAGGGTCTTGGTGCCAATGGCTCCGGTGGCTACGATGCGGTCTCCCAGCGTCGGGCCGAAAACTACCCGGTAAAGGCAAAGGAAAACCATCAGGCAGAGGAAAATATCCACCGACAGGAAAAAAGATTTCATAAAACACTCCAGCAGGGAAAAAATACGGAAATTTTATTCTCCGCCACTGTAAATTTCTCCAGTTTGATTTTCATCATCAGTATCGTCCTTATTACTGCCAGTTTCACTGTTGACAATATCCATGATGATGCTGTACATGGCCGCCATTACCGTCAGCGCCACTCCTGTTTCTATTCCCAGGATACCCAGGGACCGGGCTTTTGGAGTTGTCACCTGGAGCACGGAAGCAAGGCGACTGTAATCAAGGAAATTGCCTCCCAGCAACAGGCAGATAAAACCGATGCCGGCATAGATTAAGACTCCAATGCTGCATAAGCGGCCAGTAGTTCCCAAGCTGAGACGGTCAAGAGCATCCTCGTAGCCGAAGACCAGAAAAATCAATACCAGCGCCGCGGCCAGAATTACTCCTCCCTGAAAACCTCCTCCCGGTGAGTAATGGCCGTGAGCCAGGACATATAAAGCGTAAAGCTGGACAAACGGCACCATTATCCGCACAGCGGTCTGGGCAATGACGTCTTCATATTTTTGTCTGAGCATGAGAATCCTTACAGCCTTTATTTTGATTTCTTTTAGCTTTGAAAAATTTTACTGATCCTTCTCTCCATTTCCCCGGTTAACAGGTCATCCTTGAAATTGCCTGCCAGGGCGTGGACGTATACTTCATCATCTTTGATATCTATGGTAATGGTTCCCGGGGTCAAGGTAATAGAATTGCCGTACGTGGTTTGGGCTACATCTGATTTTAATTTGCTCTTAAAGCTGAAAACCTGTGGCTCTATTTTTAATTTTGGTGATAAGACCAGCTTGGCAACCAAAATATTGGCCAGAATTATCTGGTAAATAAGCCAGGGAATGTAGAGAATAAATCTCCCCATGACTATATGATGGGTGGTAATATTCGCGGAGGTGAACAGGAGACCAGCGGAAAACAGGGAAACTAAAGCGCAGCATAATATCCCTATACCGATGTGGAACAGATCATAATGGCCTGAAAGAAGCAGCCAGAGAGGCAGGAGAAGCAGAAAAGTTACAATGTACTTTCCTATTGAGGTGGATTTTTTTATCATTGTTGTTCTTTATGAGATATTTTAGATTATATCCTAAGCTGAGCTATTAGCGGTTAGCCATTAGCCATTAGCTTTTAGAAATCAGAGCTTTACGTTGATTAGTAACAAAACCCATCGGGTGAATATGTATAATATTAAATATCTTGTAATTATTGAGCTAATCGCTAAGTGCTAAAAGCTAATCGCTTAATTTAGGTATGTATAATCCAGTTTTATTTTTGCTATTCTTAATATGAATTATATAATTTCCTTAAACGGTTAAATATTTTAAAATTTATCTAGGCGAATAATTTATTGTTGTCAAGGTTAAAAACCTGAGATTGTAAGTCTAGATATACACGACACCGTTATTAGATTATTGCACGAGCTGTTTTATGATTCTGTTTACTATGTTCGATTTTTTTTATATTTCCTTTACAGTTTTTTAAGTTTTCTCAACTTTCTGAGTTGATCTGAAAACAGCTAGACTGTGGGGACACCGCTAAAGCAATGTCCCCGGATGTTCCGGCATGGCTCTCGCTCATTCTCGCCGGCCGTCCATGGCCTGCCTGTGCGTGCCGCACGCAGACAGGCCGGCTTGTGGGGCGCGCTAAAGCAATGTCCCCGCGTCCGCCGCGAATCACAATGTGGGACAGTTTTTAAAACTGTCACAACCCAGGCGGCCAATACCGCTATGAGCCAAGCCCGAACATCCTGCTAATATGTCCCTGGCAATGCAAGTCAGAAAGTTGAGAAGTTTTAAAAAAGTTTTCATATTACTAAATCCCTCCCCAGAGCCAAAAAAAACTTGACATTCTGACCCTTCTCATGATAACTGTCCCCCGCCTTTTGAATTTTGTATAATTGTTACAATAATGAGGTTTTAAATAGTGCCGTATGTGTGCGGGCTGGAATTCAACAGTAGTCTTTAATCTCGTTTTTCAACGATATTAAAATGGCTTTCTTCAAACATTGGATGGATTGGCAGGAATTTAGGAGTGCAGGCAGGTGATTGATCTTAATATCACGTTTCTCGGTCAGTGGGCGATATTCATCTTTATGATGATTTTTCTGAATCAGTTCCTGTTTAAACCTGTCTTGCGGGTGATTGATGCCCGTAGAGAAAAGGTAGAGGGAACCCATGAAAGTGCTGTGGCCCTCAATGAGCGATCCAGTCAACATCAGGCAGCCTATGAGTCTCGTATGACCCAGACGAGAGAGAAGTTGGAACAGGAAAGTGCCTCCCTGCGTGAAGAGACGATGAGTACTTCCCGGGTCAGGATGGATAAAGCCCGCAGTGAAGCCATGCAGCAGGTTGAAAATATGCGTCAGCGGATAGCTGCTGAGTATCAGAAAGTTCAGGTAGAAATGACTGCCGATATTAAGGTGATTGCCAGACAGATTTCCGGTAAGATTCTCGAGAGGGATGTTTGATGAAGCAGTGCAGATCAATTGGTGGAAAAGCTCTTATTGTCGTTGGGACATCAGTTGTACTTCTTTTGGTGGTGCTGGCGGTAAGCGCCTTTGCCAGTGAAGGGCACGAAGCTGCGGCGCATCATCAGTCACTTTATGCTGCGCTTGCAGAAAACCCTGTTCCCCTCCTCAAAGATTTGCTCTGGCGGGTAATAAACTTTGCAGTTATATTGTGGATTCTGATTAAATTTACCGGAAAACCGATAAAAAATTATTTTGCCAATCGTCGGGAAGCATTGGTTCAGGGAATCAACGAGGCCAGGGAAGCTAAAGAGGCTGCTGAGCGTCTTTATCAGGAGTATCAGGAAAAGCTGGCCCGCCTTGACGATGAAGTCAAAGAACTTGAGTCCAGGATCAGGTCGGAAGCCGAAGCGGAAAAACAGCGGATACTGTCTGAGGCCGAGCAATTCGCGGTGAAAGTTAAGCAGCAGGCGGAGCAGATGGCCAATCAGGAAGTCATGATGGCCAAACGGCAGCTGAAAGATGAGGCGTCGAAGCTGGCTTTGCAGGCGGCGGAAAAGATGATTAAAGAGAATATTTCTGCAGCAGATCGGGATAAAATGGTCGAAAACTATCTGGAAAAAGTGGTGGGTGCACAGTGATTCGTGATATTATAGCCAGACGTTATGCCAAGGCCTTTTTTGCTTTTGCCAGTGAACATGGGGTATTGGATCAGGCTACTGAGGAGGTACGAGGCTTTGCCGTCTTGTTGGCCGATCATGAAAAGCTGAGTGATGTTTTGAACAACCCGGTCTATGAAACCTCTGAGCGCAAAGCGGTTTTGAATGCGGTTATGGCTAAAACAGATGTCAGTGACGGGGTTAAGGGGTTTCTCTTTATCCTTATCGAAAAAAACAAAATGAAATACCTGGCGTCGATTGTCAGCTATCTAGATCTGATGGTGGATGCGGCAGAGGGTCGTTTGCACGTTGATGTTGTTTCAGCTACTGCCCTTGATAAGGCGACATTGGAGAGGTTAAAACAGAAATTGGCTGAACTTACAAGCAAGAAGGTACAGTTATCCGTCAAGGTTGATGAGTCATTGATTGGTGGTTTGATTACCCGTTTTTCCGGGATGGTATATGATGGCAGTATCAGGACGCAGCTTAACAACCTTGGAGAAAATTTGATAAAGGAGTGGTAGGAAACCATGGAACTACGTGCGGAAGAAATAAGCCAGATTATCAAAGATCAGATTGAGAATTATGATAAAAAGGTTGAGGTCAATGAGACAGGTACCATCCTGACGGTTGGTGATGGTATTGCCAGGATATATGGTCTCGAGAAAGCCATGGCCGCGGAGTTGCTTCTTTTTCCCCATGATATTTATGGGATGGTGCTGAATCTTGAAGAAGATAATGTCGGAGCTGTTATTTTTGGTGAAGACATAGAGATCAAGGAAGGTGATGAGGTAAAAAGGACCGGTAAGATTGTTGAAGTTCCCGTCGGCAAAGGTATGCTCGGTCGGGTTGTCAATTCCCTTGGACAGCCCATTGATGGTAAAGGCCCGCTGGAAACTGATGAAACCAGAAGGGTGGAAATTAAAGCCCCCGGGATTGTTGACCGTCAATCCGTAAATGAGCCGTTGCAGACTGGCTTGAAGGCCATTGATTCCATGGTTCCCATCGGTCGTGGTCAACGTGAACTCATTATTGGTGACCGGCAGACAGGTAAAACCGCGGTGGCTATTGATGCCATTATCAATCAGAGAGATACGGATGTCTGTTGCATCTATGTGGCAATTGGCCAGAAGCGTTCTACTGTAGCCCAGGTAGTGGCGAAGTTGGAAGAATATGGGGCGATGGAATATACTACCGTTGTTGCCTCAACTGCCAGTGAACCGGCACCTTTGCAGTATCTTTCTCCTTATGCCGGGGTAACCATGGGAGAGTATTTTCGCGACAACGGCATGCACGCCCTGATTATTTATGATGATCTTTCTAAACAGGCAACTGCTTATCGTCAGCTTTCTCTCCTGTTGCGGCGGCCTCCCGGACGTGAAGCTTACCCTGGAGATGTATTCTATCTTCATTCCCGCCTCTTGGAAAGAGCGGCTAAAATGAGTGATGAAAAAGGAGGAGGCTCCTTGACGGCACTGCCGATTATTGAAACCCAGGCCGGCGACGTGTCAGCCTATATTCCTACCAACGTTATTTCCATTACCGACGGGCAGATTTACCTGGAATCTGATCTATTTTATTCCGGTATCCGTCCGGCCATTAACGTTGGCCTTTCCGTCTCCCGGGTTGGTGGTGCAGCCCAGGTGAAAGCAATGAAACAGGTTGCCGGTTCTCTGCGGCTGGATCTGGCTCAGTATCGTGAAATGGCTGCCTTTGCCCAGTTTGGTAGTGATCTTGATAAGGCCACCCAGGCGCAGCTGGCTCGAGGTAGCCGTTTGGTTGAAATCCTGAAGCAGGATCAATATACTCCTTTGACAGTGGAAAAGCAGGTTCTGATTATTTTTGCCGCTACCAATGGTTTTGTCGATGATTATGATGAATCAGTTCTGGGGCGTTATGAACAGGAATTGTATCCTTTTGCAGAGAGTAAGTTTGCTGCAGTGCTGGATGAGATCAAAGAGAAACAGAAAATTGATGATGATTTGAAATTAAAGGTGGAAAATCTGCTGAAGGAGTTTGGCGAGTTTTTTAAGCCTTAATTTTGTCAGTAACTGGATTTGAGCAGTAAAGAACCTGTTGATCTCATTAGGGAATAATAGATGGCTAATCTCAGGGATATTAGAAAGCGAATTGCAAGCGTCAAGAGTACCCAGCAGATCACCAAAGCTATGCAGATGGTGGCGGCTTCAAAATTGAAGCGGGCTCAGGACAGCGTGGTGGCGGCGCGGCCTTATGCTATCAAGATGAACGAGGTGCTGGCCAGCCTGGCTTTGCGTACTGAATCCGGGAAGCATCCACTCCTTGAGCACCGGGAGGAGAAAAATGTCGAACTGATCGTCATGACTTCTGATCGTGGTTTGTGCGGCGGCTTTAACCATAATGTCATCAAGGCCAGCGAAAAATTTGTTACTGAAAAACAGGGAGAATATGAAAATATTCTTCTCAGTGTCGTTGGTAAGAAAGTCAGGGATCATTACCGCCGTCAGGGAAAGGAATTTGCGACTGAATTCCTCAATCCTGGAACTGTAACTTTTTCCTATGCTGAAGAAATTGCTACGGATGCCATTGATCGTTATGTAGAGAAAACCACCGATGCCGTGTATGTGATTTATACCGAATTTAAATCGGCCATGACCCAGAATGTTATCGTTCAGCGCCTGTTGCCCGTAGAGCCGATGGAACTGGCTGAAGATGAAGTGGCAGTGGAATATATTTATGAACCTTCTGAAGATGAATTGCTGGCAGATATCCTGCCTCGTTATGTTTATACCCAGTTGTTCAGAATGCTGCTGGAATCCGTTGCCAGCGAACATGGGTCTAGGATGACAGCAATGGATTCTGCGACCAGTAATGCGGTTGAAATGGTTGACAGGCTTACATTGCTGTATAACCGGGCCCGTCAGGCAGCAATCACCACCGAACTGATGGAAATTGTGAGCGGCGCTGAAGCATTAGGTTAAGCTCGGAAAATAAAAATATTTGAGGAGGATTGTAAGGGATGAGTGAAAAAAATATCGGTAAAATTAACCAGGTTATCGGCCCGGTAATCGATGTGGAATTTGAAAAGGGGAAGCTGCCGGCGATATATAATTCACTGAAAATTACCAATCCCGCCATCAACGATCAGGAATGGAACCTGATATGTGAAGTTGCGCTGCATCTCGGTGAAAATACCGTCCGGGCAATTGCCATGGATTCTTCTGATGGTTTGGTCCGCGGCATGGAGGTTTGGGATACCGATGAGATGATCACAGTGCCGGTTGGCCGGGAAGTTCTGGGACGGATTATTAATGTCACCGGTGAACCGGTAGATGAACAAGGCCCGCTTAATGAGATAAAGCGTTATCCTATCCACCGTCCCGCACCTCCTTATGTTGATCAGAGTACTGAAGTTGAAGCTTTTGAAACTGGCATCAAAGTAGTTGATCTGTTGGCGCCATACTCCAAAGGTGGAAAGATCGGCTTGTTTGGTGGTGCCGGGGTTGGTAAAACCGTTGTTATTATGGAATTGATTCATAATATTGCCACCCAGCATGGTGGATTTTCTGTTTTTGGCGGAGTTGGGGAACGGACTCGTGAGGGTAATGATCTCTGGCATGAAATGAAAGGTTCGGGGGTTCTCGATAAAGCGGCTTTGGTCTATGGACAGATGAATGAACCTCCGGGAGCCCGTTTGCGGGTTGGGCTTTCAGCGCTGACCGTGGCGGAATATTTTCGTGATGAAGAGGGGCAGGATGTGCTGCTTTTTATTGACAATATCTTCCGGTTTACCCAGGCTGGTTCAGAGGTGTCGGCACTGCTTGGCCGTATGCCTTCAGCGGTTGGATATCAGCCAACTCTGGGAACTGAAATGGGTGAGCTGCAGGAGCGGATTACCACTACCAAGAGTGGTTCAATTACTTCGGTTCAGGCCATTTATGTTCCAGCTGATGACTTGACTGACCCGGCTCCGGCAACCGCATTTGCCCATTTGGATGCCACGACGGTTTTGTCACGGCAGATTTCTGAACTGGGGATTTACCCTGCTGTTGACCCACTGGATTCCACTTCGCGAATTCTTGATCCGAAGGTGATTGGCGACGAGCATTACCGGGTTGCCCGGGAAGTACAGTTGATCCTGCAACGGTATAAAGATCTGCAGGATATTATTGCCATTCTGGGTATGGACGAATTATCAGAAGAAGATAAGCAGCTGGTAACCAGAGCCAGGAAGATTCAGCGCTTTCTCTCCCAGCCTTTTCATGTGGCCGAAGATTTTACTGGGACACCCGGAGTTTATGTTAAACTTTCGGATACCATCCGTAGCTTTGATGAAATACTACAGGGTAAACATGATGATCTGCCCGAGCAGGCTTTCTACATGGTTGCCGGCATTGAAGAAGCTCAGGAAAAGGGTAAGAAGCTTGGTGTTTAAATAGCTTTCATCTGGAAAGTAACAGTTTTTTGGATGAATACTGAATAGGAATTTTCATGGACACTGATAAGATCTTATTTGAGGTCGTAACCCCCTATCGTCAGGTTCTTGCTGAAGAAGTTGATGAGGTGATTGCTCCTGGCGAGGAAGGGCAGTTTGGTGTGCTTCCAGGGCATACCCCCTTTCTGGCAAAGATCAGGGTTGGGGATCTCCTGTACCGCAAAGGAAGCCAGTTATTTCATCTGGCGGTCAGCAATGGATATTCTGAAGTGGGTTACCATCATGTTATTGCCTTGCTTGATGCGGCAGAGCGTCCTCAGGAAATTGATATTCAACGGGCAGAGAAGGCCTTGAAACGGGCAGAGGAAAAACTGGCCGTGCTTTCTCCTGAGGAGAAAGCATTTTTTGAAGAACGTGCTGCTTTGGAAAGGGCGCTCAATCGGATTCAAATTGCCAAAGTTAAATAAAGCGGAAAATATATATTGTCAGGATTTATGAAGGCGGGGGTTACCCCGCCTTTTTGCGTTTAGGATAATTGCTTAATGAGGTATGGTAAGTTAATTATTGTTCATCCGGGAACCTTTATTTCCTGATAAACGCTTTCGGCGATCAGCAGGCAGCTTTCAGTAAAATATTTAAAAAAACAACTGGTTAAGCTGAGAGCAGAAGGATGAAAGCTAGCAGCCCATCCGAAACAACAGTTTCCGGATGAAAACTAATTAATGATTAATTTTTATCTGTAAGTTGTCGAAAAGTTGAGAGATGTGCTTTTCTGGTGGAAGACGAATGATGAACAGAGTTCAGGAGGTTTTTTAATGGATCAGGTTGCGGCAATGATTCTGGCGGCCGGCAAGGGTACGCGGATGAAATCCGCGGTGTCAAAGATGTTACATCCCCTGCTGGGTCTTCCCATGCTCAGCTACCCTTTGCGGGCATTAAAGAAATTGGAGATCGGCCGGCAGGTGGTGGTGATTGGCAGCAGTGGCCAGGAGGTCATGGATGGTTTCAGCGATTGGTCCGGAGTCAGTTTCGCCTGGCAGCGGGAACAACGGGGAACGGCTGATGCCGCGGCAATGGCTTTGACTGAACTTGAAGATTTTTCCGGGAATATTCTTATTGTTTGTGGTGATGTTCCCCTGCTGAAAGCGGGAACCCTTGAAGAATTATTGCTCAAACATCGGCAAACTAAGGCAGTGGTGAGCGTTTTGAGTGCGGTTTTGCCAAATGGTGGGGCCTACGGCAGATTGGTACTTGACGCTGCCGGTGAACTGGTGAAAATTGTTGAGGCACGTGATGCTTCACCAGCTGAATTGGAGATTTGCCGCATCAATTCCGGTATTTATTGTGTCGATGCTGATTTTCTCCGCCAGGCTCTGGCAGGAATTGGTTGTGCCAATGCCCAGGGTGAATATTATTTGACTGATATGGTTGCTGAAGCTTTTCAGGTGGGCAAAAAAGTTATGTTTTCAGATGTTGCCGACCCGGATGAAATTATGGGTATTAATGATCGGGAGCAACTAAGTAACGCTGAGATGTTGCTGGCTGCCAGAATCAGGCGGCAATGGCAGGGGGACGGAGTAACTATCAGCTTTCCGGAACAGGTCGTTATTGAGCCCGATGTGCACATCGGCATGGATACCACTATTGAAAAAGGTGTATCCCTGAAGGGAAAGACCGTTATCGGAGCTGGTTGTTATATAGGTGAAGGGGTGATTCTCCAAGATGTCCATCTGGGTGATAGGGTAAGAGTTCTTCCTTATTCCGTGCTGGAACAGGCGGTGGTGGAAGCTGATGCCCAGGTTGGTCCGTTTGCCCATCTGCGTCCTGGCAGCCTGCTGCGTGAAAAGGCTAAAATAGGCAATTTTGTTGAGGTGAAAAAGGCTGAAATCGGAATCGGCAGCAAGGCATCCCATCTTTCTTATATCGGCGATGCCACCATTGGTAATGGCGTTAATATTGGTGCCGGGACTATTACCTGTAATTATGACGGCTTTGATAAACACCGGACAATCATTGAGGATGGGGTATTTGTGGGAAGTGACAGCCAGTTTGTGGCCCCGGTTCGTATTGGAAAAAATGCTTTAGTTGGAGCCGGCAGTACGGTAACCAAAAATGTGCCGGAAAATGCCGTGGTGACCTCCCGGAATCGGCAGACAATTTATCCGGACCGGGGGATGGCTTCAAGAACCGTGACCAGAGAGGAGTAAGAAATGTGTGGAATCGTAGGATATATAGGCCCTCAGGACGGGGTGCCGGTGGTCATGGATGGCTTGCAGAAGCTAGAGTATCGGGGGTATGATTCAGCCGGTGTGGCCGTGTTTCAGGATGGTCAGATAGCCATCAGCCGGAGTGTCGGTAAATTGCGAGAGTTGGAGAAAAAACTCTTAATTTCCACCTTATGTGGTTCCCCGGCTATCGGTCATACCCGTTGGGCTACCCACGGCCGGCCGACGGAACCTAACGCCCATCCTCATGTTTATGAGGGCGTGGTGGTGGTTCATAATGGAATTGTTGAAAATTATGTTGCTCTGCGAGAGGAACTGGCGGCTTCCGGCCACCAGTTTTCCTCGGAAACCGATACCGAAATTATCAGTCACCTGATTGCCCGGGAATTGGCTCGTGGCTTAGGTTTCTGTGAAGCTGTGCGGGCTGCATTACAGCAGGTCAGAGGAGCCTTTGCCCTGGGGATAATGTATGAGCAGGAGCCTGAAATGCTCATCGGCGCCCGGAAAGGTAGTCCACTGGTCGTAGCCTATGGGGCACAAAAGGGCGAATATTATATCGCTTCGGATATTCCGGCGCTTTTGGCTTATTCCCGAGAGGTTATTTTTCTTGATGACGATGAGATGGCTGTCTGTACTCCTGGCGGAATGTCCATCATAACCGTAACTGATGGCCAGAAGCAGCAGAAGGAAATAAACCAAGTTACCTGGGATCCGATTATGGCCGAAAAGGGTGGCTATAAACATTTCATGCTCAAAGAGATCTTTGAGCAGCCCCAGGCGGTCAGCAATACCTTGTTGGGAAGAATTTCCGAAGATCGGAAAAAAGTTGATCTGCGGGAAACCGGGTTTACTTCAACCGATTGGCAGGCGGTAAAAAAAATTATGATTCTGGCCTGTGGTACTTCCTGGCATGCGGGACTGGTGGGTAAATTCTGGTTCGAGAAACTGGCCAGGATTCCGACTGAGATAGATATTGCTTCCGAATTCAGATATCGTGATCCGTTGGTTGATGATGAAACCTTGCTGGTGGGTATTTCACAATCAGGTGAAACGGCCGATACTCTGGCTGCCCTGCAGGAGGGTAAACGTAAGGGTGCTAAAATTTTATCTATCTGTAATGTGATGGGAAGCAGTATCTCGCGCCAGTCGGATGGGGTAATGTATACCTATGCCGGGCCTGAAATCGGTGTGGCGTCCACCAAGGCATTTACCACCCAGTTGGCCTGTCTTATGCTGCTGGCACTGGATATGGCGGCTGCCAGAGAAACAATGAGTGCCAGGGAGATTGCCCAAATGGTTGAAGGTCTGCTGAAGTTGCCGGGGCTGCTGGAGAAATCATTGACTTTGGCGCCGCGCCTGGAGCAGATTGCCAAAACCTATCATCATGCTACGGATTATCTCTACCTGGCCAGGGGGGAAAACTACCCCATCGCCCTGGAAGGGGCATTGAAACTTAAAGAAATATCCTATATCCACGCGGAAGGTTATCCCGCCGGGGAAATGAAGCACGGCCCCATAGCTCTTATTGATGAAAATATGCCGGTGGTAGTTCTTGCTCCCCACGATCATCATTACGAAAAAGTAGTAAGTAATCTCCAGGAAGTGGTAGCCCGGGATGGACAGGTTATTGCTTTTACCGCCTCCGGTGATGAGCGAATTGTTGAGCATAGTTCAGAAGTGGTCAAGATCGAGGAACCGGGAGAGTTATTGAATCCGTTGGTTTATGTGGTTCCGCTGCAACTTCTGGCTTATTATACCGCAGTATTTAAAGGAACAGATGTTGATCAGCCCCGTAACCTGGCCAAGAGTGTAACGGTTGAATAACCATTGTTGACAGTTTTATGCCAGCCAATTAAAAACTTGACTTGATGCTGTCAGAGGATTATTTTTAAATATACTGTTCTGAACTGGATATGGATAAAATGATGAAACTTGGTAGAGGGTGTGGAAATGGCAAAAGTAGCTGATATACTCAGGGAAAAGGGAAAGAAGGTCTTTACGGTTAACCGGAAAACCACCGTGTTAGAGGCCATCAAAAAGATGTCGGATAAAAATGTCAGCGGTCTGGTGGTTATGGATGGCAAAGAAATAGCCGGGATTATTACTGAGCGGGATTATTTAAGAAAAGTCATCCTCCAGGGCAAATCTTCCAATACCACTATGGTGGAAGAAATTATGACTGATAAAGTTATTTTTGCTACTCTCGATCAATCGGTAGAAGAATGTATGGCAGTTATGGCCGAAAAATCCTGCCGCCATCTTCCAGTCATGGATCAGGGATGTCTTGCGGGGGTTATTTCCATTCTTGATTTGACCCGGCAAATGACCAGAGAACAAAAAACCACCATTAAATATTTGCAGGATTATATCCACGGAAAATGTTGATCTCACATTCAGTGAAAGATTGACATTTTTCATTCCTTTTTCGCCAGGTTTCAAGCTTTTCCCCTACCATCCTTCCTTTTCGTTGACAGGGACGGCTTTTTCTGCTTTATTCTGACGCGTGTTTCCGGCTATATTCTATCCCTTGTAAAGTTTTATCCAGCATTTATAGATTGATTTTTCTATGCGCCTACCACCGCACATTTTACGGTTTCAGAATGCCATCGTCCGGCTGAAACGCCGACTGTCCATTTCAGAAAACTATTTTTTTATCTTTCTTGCCGTGATTATCGGTTTGTTGAGTGGTTTGGGAAACCTGGGATTGCGGAAATGTATTGAGCTTTGTCATGAATATATTTTCATGACCGGTCATGAGTTTCTGCATATTGGCGATGGTGGTTTTCACTGGTTTCTGCTGCCGCTGCTACCGATGTTTGGTGGTGCTTTAATCGTGCTGTTAGAGATAATGTTTCCCGGTCAAGCTTCCGGTTATGGCCTGCCGAATTTCCTCAAAACCATTAATCTGGGAAGTGGAGTCCTGAAAAAACGCGGCGTGCTGGTTAAAATGATAGCTCCCGCCATAACCATCGGAACCGGTGGTTCAGCCGGGCAGGAAGGTCCCATCGCTGTTATTGGTGGCACCCTGGGATCAATTGTCGGCCAGGTTTTTTCCCTTGGGGCCAAGCGGATAAAATTGCTTATCGCTTGTGGGGTTGCCGGTGGAATCGCGGCGACATTTAATGCTCCGTTTGCCGGTGTTTTCTTTGCTCTGGAAATTATCCTCATGGGTGAGATGGACCTGGAAGTTTTCGCACCCATTGTTATTTCTTCTGCTACGGCGGTGGCATTTACCAGCTTTATCTATGGAAAGGCCGCTTTTTTCTCGGTGCCGAAGTTTATCCTGAGCAGTAACTGGGAATTATTGGTTTATGCGGCGATGGGAGTCGTTGTCGGTATCCTGGCGGTTTTATTTATTCGTTTCTTTTACTGGGTTCAGGATTTTTTTCAGGACCTTTCCATCCCTTTCTGGCTCAAACCGATTATGGGTGGTTTCCTGATCGGGGTTATCGGCCTGGTGTTTCCCCAGGTTATGGGTGATGTTTATCTCTATATGGGTGAAGTGTTGCAGAAGCCGACTATCTGGTATGTGGTCTTGCCGTTGATATTTATGAAAATGCTGGCGACTTCCATCACCATGGGTTCAGGAGGTGCCGGTGGCCTTTTTGCTCCGATTCTTTTTATGGGGACCATGATCGGGGAAACTTGTGGTGGTCTGGGACATATCTTTTTGCCGGGTGTTGTAATTCACTATGATGGTTATGCAATTGTGGCTATGGGAGCCTTTTTATCAGCCGTTACTCATGCGCCCATGACTTCAATTTTTCTGGCCTATGAATTGACCGGGGACTACCAGATCATGTTGCCGGCCATGTTTGCTACCGTTATTGGCACTCTTATTGCCCGCAGCCTGGAACGTGAAGGTATCGATACCTATGGCCTGGCCCGGGAAGGCATCCATCTGGAAAGTGGTCGGGAAGTGAATGTTCTCCGTTCCATAACTGTTGGAGATATTATGGTTACCGGCCCCATAGAAACGATTCCCGAAGATATGAAATTAAAGACAATTCTTCAGTTTTTGCCCCGATCCCGTAATACCACCTTTCCCGTGGTTGATCAGGATGGTTTATTGAGTGGCATTTTAAGCATTCAGGATATCAGGGAACTGGTTTATGAACAGGGCCTTGAAGAACTGATTGTGGCCAAGGAGCTGGCTGCTACTCGGGTGATAACTGTTACGGTTGAGGATAATCTTGACAATGCTCTGAAAAAGATTGGCTATCGCAATATTGATTATTTACCGGTGGTTGCCAAAGATAATCCCCGACAGATTGTTGGCATGGTCTCCCGTCGGGATATTATTTCTGCTTATAATCGTACCCTGCTGGACCGGGATCTGCGTGAAAAGTCAACTCCGGAATCCCCATAAGGTTTTCTGTAAAAGGGCAACCACAGGTGGTTGCCCGTACGAAATGTTTTCGCGAAAAGTTTCATTTGGGAGTAATAATGGCTGAAATATGTTTTGAAAAATCTGAGCACAACCCTGATATGCTGCTTTCCGGCTTGAATCCCGGGCAGCGTCAGGCGGTAAAAAACTGTCAGGGTCCGCTGCTTATTCTTGCCGGTGCCGGTAGTGGTAAAACCCGGGTCATTGTCCACCGGATAGCCTATATGATTGATTGTGAAGAGATTGCTCCTGCCGGCATTCTCGCGGTAACATTTACCAATAAAGCTGCTGGGGAAATGCGGGAACGGGTTCACCGGATGGTGGGGGCACGTGCCGGACAAATATGGATCAATACTTTTCACAGTACCTGCTCCCGGATTCTGCGATCTCATATTTCCCAACTTGGTTATACCGATAGATTCGTTATTTATGATGATAAGGATCAGTTGAGTTTAATTAAGGAAGTGTTTCAGAAATTAAATCTTTCCGAACTGGCCCTCAAGCCGGAAATAGCCCGATCAGTCATTAATGATGCCAAAAACAAGGGTATTGATGATCATGATTTTGCCAACCGGGCGGCTACTTTTCAGGAGCAGAAAATAGCGGAAATTTATCGCATGTATCAGCAGCAGTTACAAAATTACGATGCTCTTGATTTCGGCGACCTTCACTTGCTGACGGTAAAACTTTTTTCTACTTATCCGGAAGTTCTGGCTGAATACCAGCAGCGATTTCAATACGTGCTGGTTGATGAGTATCAGGATACCAATGAAGTGCAGTATCGTCTGTTGCGGTTGCTTACTGAGCTGCATGGAAACTTATGTGTGGTGGGAGATGATGATCAGTCCATCTACAGCTGGCGGGGGGCCAGACTAAAAAATATCCTTGATTTTGAAGCTGATTATTCCAGCGCCAAGGTCATTCGCCTGGAAGAAAATTATCGCTCCACCCAGAATATTCTCGCGGCTGCCAACGGGGTTATTTCCCACAACCGTAAGCGTAAAGGGAAGGATTTATGGACCAGGAATCAGACCGGCGAGCTGGTGACTGTTTATGTTACCGATGATGAATATGAGGAAGCCCGTTTTATTATTGATAAAATCAGGGATCATGGACGGGATCTGGCCGATTATGCGGTTTTCTACCGCACTAACGCCCAGTCACGGGTGTTGGAAGAGACCCTGAGCCGGCAGGGGGTTCCCTATGTTATTGTCGGTGGTTTCAGGTTTTATGACCGGGCGGAAATTAAAGATCTGCTGGCCTATTTGCGGGTGATCAATAATCCCCGGGACAGTATCAGTTTGTTGCGGATTATTAATGTCCCGACCCGCGGGGTGGGAAAGAAAACCGTTGAAAATCTGAAAAACCTGGCAGTGGAAAAAGTTTGTTCCCTTGGCCGGGCGGTTGAATTGTGGCTTGATGAGGGCTCCGGTTCCGGAAAAAGCAGACAGGCAATAGCCGAATTTGTCCGGCAGATTCAACATTGGCGCCAAATTCAGGAACAAGTATCGGTGGTTGATCTGCTTAAAGAGATTATTGCGGCGACTGATTACCATAACTGGCTCCAACGGGGGAGTAATAAGCATCTCTACGACAGTAAAAAAGAGAATATTGCCGAATTATTTAATTCAATTATTTCCTGGGAGCAGGCTCATGAAGAACCTTCCTTGGCTGACTATCTGGAGTCAGTGGCCCTGATTAGTGCGGTTGACCGGGAGGATCTGGAGCAGTCACGGGTGACATTGATGACCTTGCATGGGGCCAAAGGGCTGGAGTTTCCGGTGGTTTTTATGGCCGGGATGGAAGAAGGTCTGTTCCCCAACCGCAAATGTTATAATCGGGATGCGGAAATGGAGGAAGAGCGTCGTTTATGTTATGTGGGTATGACCAGGGCCCGGGAAAAGCTTTATATGATTGCCAGCCGCAGCCGGCAGTTTCATGGGGTTCGGAATGAGAATAAACCGTCCCGCTTCTTGCTTGATATCCCCCGGGAATTGATTGATGCTCAAGCGGCCGGGGCTGCTGTCCAGCGATCAGCGGTCCAGTACAGGAAATTTAAAAGTCCCTCGTCATTTCAGCCATCAGCTACCGCGGTGAAAAAAAACAGGCAGCCGGTGTCTGGGGCATTGTCCTCGGCTGAATTTGCTGTTGGTTCTAAAATAGAACATCCGGTTTTTGGTCCCGGAGTGGTGGCCGCAACGGAAGGAAGCGATGATAATGCCAAACTGGTAATAATTTTCCGTGACCGGGGCCGCAAAAAAATAGCTTTGAAATATGCTTCTCTGAAAAAAAGCTGAAGCCCTGATTTCCCTCCCTTCTGTTTCTCGCTCATTGGACACCTCGCTTTTTTTTAATTGCTCTTAGCAGAGTGTCCGTTAAAATCTCAACTTTCTGACTTGCATTGCCAAGAATACATTACAGGATGTTCGGGCTTGGCTCATAGCCTGTCTGCCGACAGGCAGGCGGTATTGGCCGCCGAACGAATCACACGATGTGATTCGCGGCGGACGCCCGGGGAGACATTGCTTTAGCGGTGTCCCCACAAGCCGGCCTGTCTGCGTGCGGCACGCACAGGCAGGCCATGGACGGCCGGCGAGAATGAGCGAGAGCCATGCCGGAACATCACTGGAAATTACTTTTAGCTGTTTTTAGCACAAGTCAGAAAGTTGAGTTAAAATTAAACCACATTAGAGGTTGCTCGCCAACCTGGAGCCATGCAGCTTGTCGCCTTGATGCAGTGGCTTGAGCCATACCTCTATTCACTCGAATAAGATAGTATCGGGATAGTCCGGCCGCCGGGGGTCAGCTGGTCACGGAAGTGTTTAAGATAGTGCACTTCATCCCGGGCCCAGTAAAGAGATTTGATGTCGACGGCGCGAGACAACACCTCTTCCCGGGATTTTGAGGCTTCAGCCAGGATGTCGCCCATTGGCCCGACCAGCTTGCTCTTTCCGCAGGTGTTGTTGCCGACGGTGTTGATTCCAAATATAAAAATTGTGTTGTCAAGTGCCCGTGCCGGTAGTTGAATATCCCAGCGCCTTGAGGCAGCGACACTCCACACCGAGGGGCAGACAATTATTTCAGCCCCTTCCAGTGCCAGGAGGCGGGCGGGTTCTGGGAACTCCATCTCATAGCAGATCAAGACCCCAATCTTTGCCAGGTTTGTCTCGATGATGGGGTACTCGATTTTTCCTTTGGTGAAGATCTCATTTTCACGACCCCATAAAAGACTTTTGCGAACAATGCTTAAAAGCTCTCCCGTGTGATCAATAATGGCGGCTGAGATATAGATATTTCCTTCATCGATTTCAGCAAATGAACTTATTACTACGCTTTTGGCTCTCCTGGCCTCATCTTTGAGTTGGCGGATTGTCGGTCCATCTCGAGTTTCAGCTACCTCCATAAAAACATCTTTAGATAGGTAGTAGCCGGTTGTCCATAATTCCGGGAAAACGATCAGATCGGCTTCATCTTCTATCTGTCGCATAAATTGAATTCCGCGTTTTAAATTGGCTTTAACATCAGCTAAGATAGGATTTATCTGTATTCCTGCGATTTGAAACATATTAAAAACCTTCTATACCCTAATGATATTAGCAGATTATTGTCATTTGATATTCACAACTTATAAAATGATCTTGGAAATATAGCAAGTAATTCAATGTATAGCAAACCATTCTAGATGCCGTTTATGAGATATGATTGCTGATAGTTTTATGGTTGTTGCACGACTCTTCAAACCTCATTCTCCATATCTCCTGCAACGGCTCTATCCGTCTCATGTCTTACCTCCCGGTTTAAACATGATTCGGACAGATTGCGTGTTACTTACACGCCCATTTTGAATTCTTGACTTTTACTTTGCCTTGCGGTATTATCCGACGCTTTACTGTTGCCTCCTTTGGGGAATGGGGGGCTGAGCCTTGCCTTCTGGCGTTTGTTTTAGCCTGTTTGTGGGAGAATGTTATTCTCTTAATATGTTTGAGTCATTATCAGAAAAGCTGGATGTAAGTTTCAAGAAACTGCGCGGTCATGGACGACTGACCGAAGATAACGTTAAGGATGCCCTGCGGGATGTCCGGATGGTCCTCCTTGAGGCCGATGTTAACTTTGTGGTGGTCAAGCAGTTTGTCAAGGCGGTGCGGGAACGGGCCATGGGTCAGGAAGTCCTGCAGAGCCTTACCCCGGCCCAGCAATTTGTGAAAATTGTCCATGAGGAATTGGTTGCCCTGATGGGTGGGGTTCTTTCGCCGCTGGATTTGGCTACCACACCGCCGGTAGCCATCCTGATGGTTGGTCTTCAGGGCTCAGGGAAAACCACTTCCAGTGGCAAGCTGGCTCTTTACCTGAAAAACAAAGAGAAAAAAAAAGTTTTGCTGGTTCCGGTCGATGTCTACCGACCGGCAGCCATTGACCAGTTGCAGAGCTTGGGAAAACAGATTGATATTCCTGTTTTTCCGGCACAGACCGGGCAGGATCCGGTAGCAATCAGTAAAAAAGCTTTTACTTATGCCAAAGAGAATGCTTTTGACGTTCTGATTATTGATACCGCCGGTCGTCTCCATATTGATGATAAATTGATGGCCGAACTTGAGCGGATAAAAAAGGCGGTAAGCCCCCGGGAAATTCTTCTGGTTGCGGATTCCATGACCGGTCAGGAAGCGGTAACCATTGCCAAATCATTTCATGATTTGCTCGATATATCTGGTGTAGTGCTGACCAAACTTGATGGTGATGCCCGGGGTGGCGCCGCTCTTTCCATTAAAGCAGTGACTGGTAAACCCATCAAGTTTGTTGGTGAGGGTGAGAAGCTTAATGCCCTGGATGCCTTTTATCCGGATCGCATGGCTTCCAGAATTCTGGGTATGGGTGATGTCTTAACCCTGATAGAGCGGGCCCAGGATGTTGTTGATGAGAAGAATGCCGCCGAACTAGCACGGAAACTGCGGAAAAATGAATTCAACTTTGAAGATTTCCGCGGGCAGCTGCGGCAGTTGAAAAAGATGGGTTCCATGGGCGGCCTGATGAAAATGATTCCCGGTTTGGGAAAAATAAAAGAGCTGGCCGCCGATGGTCAGGCTGACCATGAGTTGGTAAAGGTTGAGGCGATTATCAATTCCATGACTGCCGGGGAGCGTCAGAATTACCGGTTGATTAATGGTGGCCGTCGCAAACGGATTGCCAGAGGCAGCGGTACTACCGTGCAGGATGTGAACCGGCTGTTGAAAAATTATCTTGAAATGAAAAAAATGATGAAGAAATTTAATAAAATGGGTCCGAAAGGGCTTAAAAAACTTTTACAGTAAACCCAATCAGTAACTCAAAGGAGAAGAAAGCCAATGGCAGTAAGAATCAGATTAACCCGTAGAGGCGCAAAGAAAAAGCCTTTTTACCGTATCGTGGTAGCTGACTCAGAAGCTCCCCGTGATGGGCGTTTCATCGAAGTGCTGGGGACCTATGATCCTCGTAAAGAACCAAGTGAAATCACCATGAAAATGGATAAAGTGGACTACTGGTTGGGCAAAGGGGCGCTGCCCACTGCTGTAGTGGCTAATTTGATTAGAAGATCTGCTCCTCAGGAATAAATCAGGAGTAACCATTTTTGCCTGTTGGTAGAACTACTGTTTTGTTGGTTATTCCCCGGAATTTTTGGAAGCCTATGTGGCTCGGGGGTAAGCAGAGAGACAGCACTTAGATGCAAGTGGAGGAGAAGCCATGCTGAAAGATTTGGTCGAATATCTTGCTAAAGCTCTGGTGGACAACCCTGAAGAGGTTAAAGTGACTGAGGTTGAAGGGGAAAGTGCTATAACGCTGGAACTGTCGGTGGCCAAAACTGATCTGGGCAAGGTAATTGGCCGGCAGGGAAAAACAGCTCGGGCGATGCGCACAATCCTGGGGGCATCATCGGCTAAGCTGGGCAAGAAAAGTATTTTAGAGATTGTTGAATAAAAAGTGTTCCTGGCAGGTGCTGGGAAAAATTGTCAAGACTCACGGGCTTCGTGGTGAGATAAAGATTGTTTTGTCGGGTGAAACCCCCGATAACCTGACGCTTCCCGGTATTCACCTGCGGTTTGCGGACGGGCGCCTGATGCCGGCGGTTTTCCATGGTGGTCGGCGGGTATCGGGGGGATATCTTTTCAGGGTGAAAGGATATTCGGATCTGGATGCGGTGGCTCCGCTGATAAAAGCGGAGGTGGTGATTCGCGCAGATGATTTACCCCCACTGGATAATGATGAATATTATCATTTCCAGCTGTTGGGGTTGACGGTCAGGGATATATCCGGGGTTTATCTGGGAGAATTGGTTGAAATTCTACCGACCGGATTTCATGATGTGTATTGTATCCGGGGAGAGTCTGATGAAGAGCTGCTTATCCCGGCTGTTTCACCGTTCATTGTCAACATAGATATATCGGCGGGAAGTATGGTTGTTGATCCCCGGACTTTGCGCGAAGAGGCTTAGGCCAGGCATGATACATATTGATGTAGTAACTATTTTTCCTGACATGTTTGTTTCCCCTTTTGGCGAAAGCATAATCCGGCGGGCTATGGAGCGGCAACTGGTTTCTTTGCAGCTTCACAACCTCAGGGATTTCTGCCATGATCGTCATCGGGTGGTGGATGATTACCCATATGGTGGTGGTGCGGGGATGGTTATGCGGCCTGAGCCGGCTATTCGGGCGATTCAATCCCTTCGGGATGGAGATCGTCCGGCCTCCGTTATTCTTACTTCCCCCCAGGGAGATATTTTTTCCCAGGAGATGGCTGCCGAGCTAGTCGAGGAAAATCGATTAATCTTTTTTTGCGGTCATTATGAGGGAGTTGATGAACGCATCCGCTCGCATGTGGATCGTGAAATCAGCATTGGCGATTACGTCCTGACTGGTGGTGAATTGCCGGCCATGGTGATTATCGACGCAGTGGTGCGACTGCTGCCCGGAGTTCTTGGCTCTGCCGAATCGCTGGCTGAGGAAAGTTTTTCTCCATTACTGGAATATCCCCACTATACCAGGCCGGCGGAGTTTGAGGGAATGGCGGTTCCCGATGTCCTGCGTTCAGGGCATCACCAGCAGATCAGCGAGTGGCGCCGGCAGCAGGCATTGTGGCGGACCTTTTGCCGCCGACCTGATCTTCTGGAAAATATCGCGCTTTCCCCGACCGAAAAAAGACTTTTATCCGGTTGGAAGGCTGACAGAGAGAAGTAACAGTTGTGACTGGATCGTCACTTTATCCGGTATTGTTACATTATCCGGTTGAAGATAAGGATGGTAACGAGATATCCGCCGCGGTAACCAACTTGGATCTTCATGATCTGGCCCGGATTGCCATAACTTATGAAACCGGGGACGTGTGGGTGGTGACGCCAATCCCCGAGCAGCAACAACTGGTCAGGGATATTGTTGAACACTGGACCTGTGGTGCTGGTTCCCGCCACAATCCTGACCGGAAACTGGCATTGTCTAAAATCAGGTTGGCAGCTAGCCTGGAAGAGGTAGTACAGGCATTATACAGCGATACTTCCGGTCCGGTTTTTACCGTTTCCACCAGTGCCAGAAAAACTGGCTCTGAGCTGAGTTTTGAGTTGTTTCGTCGGCGTCTTGAACAGCGGCAAGGCCGTTATCTATTGCTGTTTGGCACCGCTCACGGAATCAGCAGGAAGTTGCGGCAGCAGGCTGATTACCAGCTGGAGCCTATTCAGACCGGGGGTATCTATAACCACTTACCGGTCCGGGCGGCGGTGGCGATAGCAGTTGACCGATTGCTGGGTCGTTGAGATGGATTTTTGAAAAGTTGTGGCGGAAGCTATTTTTAGGACATAATTGCTCCTATGTTAAGCAATCAGCTCTTAGTATTTAGCTGAGTAAAATTAGCGTTTTAGGTTAATAATACACAGCACCCAACAGGTGACTGTATGTATATAGTGAAATCCCTTTAATCATTAAACTAATAGCTAACGGCTAAAAGCTAATAGCTCAATTTAGTTACTGTTTGCCAGAGGTGCAGACAATTTATCGGAAAAGGAGAAGTTAGTAAAATGAACCAGATACAGCAGCTTGAACAAGATTTTTTAAGGATGGATGTGCCGCCTTTCAAGGCCGGTGACACGGTTAAGGTGCATGTTAAAATCCGTGAGGGAGAAAAAGAGCGCATCCAGATATTTCAGGGTTTTGTTCTCCGGCGTCAGGGCGAATCAAACCGGGAAACCTTTACTGTCCGCAAGGTATCCGCTGGTATTGGGGTTGAACGAACCTTCCCGCTTCATACGCCGTTGGTTGATAAAATAGAGGTGGTTGCCCGTGGCCGGGTACGGCGAGCTAAGCTGTATTACATGAGAGCCCTGCGAGGGAAAGCGGCAAGGATCAAAACCATCAGGTAAATAATAAGCTGTTTTTAAGCAGGTTATTCCATTGATTGGCCAAAGATGACCACTGCCCCGAGGGGACTTCAGAAATGTTTTCACCGGTTGGGATACCGGTATATTCTTGGTGTTGATGAAGCGGGTCGGGGTCCGCTGGCGGGCCCGGTGGTGGCTGCTGCCGTTATTTTGTCACCGGAAGTCTATCTTGCCGGGGTCAATGATTCAAAAGCTCTTTCTTCCGCTCGGAGGGAAGAGCTTTTTAGTGCTATTGTCAGCAAGGCCTGTGCTTTCGGGATAGGAGTTGTATCCCCGGCTGAAATCGACGAGATAAATATTCTCCAGGCAACGTTTCTGGCAATGGTAAAGGCCATCAATCATACAAATATTTTTCCTGATCTGGTGGTGGTTGACGGTCGTCAGCGTTTGCCTTTTCCCCTTTGTCAGTACCCGCTGGTGAAAGGAGATTCCTGTTGCCAGGTGGTGGCTGCGGCTTCGATCATTGCCAAGGTAGTTCGTGATCGGATTATGCAATTTTACCATCGCCGTTATCCGCTTTATGGTTTTGATCGCCATAAAGGTTATGGCACTGAGGTCCATCGCCAAGCCGTAAATCTTTACGGTTTATCTCCTGTCCATCGCCGGAGTTTCAGACTGAAAGAACAAAAGGTAAACTGATACGGCTATATAGAATGCAACGTCAGACATTGGGAAAATGGGGAGAATCACAAGCGGCTGACTATTTGCAATCCCATGGGTTGCGGATTATCTGCCGTAATTATCGCTGTCCTCTGGGGGAAATTGATATAATTGCCCGGGACAGTGATTGTCTGGTATTTTGTGAGGTAAAAACCAGAAGTTCCAAAGAATATGGTTTGCCCCAGGAGGCAGTGGCCTGGACGAAACAGCATAAAATTGCCAAAGTTGCATCCTGGTACCTTGGCAATCAGGAGGTGACAATGGATATCCGTTTTGATGTGGTGGCAATTACCAAATCACCCACCGGTAAGCCGGAGATAGAATGGTTGCCGGCAGCTTTTTCCCTGGATTAAAAACGGAGGCTTTGATGAAAGATAAGGATAAAAAACAGGGTCATGAAGATAAATTAGCTTATGATGTGGAAGATAACCAGTGGATGACTGAATTGATGAGTGATGTTGATGGAGAGCTTGATCAGGTGACTTCCCAATTGCGGGAATCCTATTCCAGGATGTTTGCCGGCCTGGAAAAACTGGATAAGGAGATAGAAGCAGCCATCGAAGAAGGGGATGAAATGAAATATCAGGCGGCAACAATCAAGAAAAGCCTGGTTCAGTCACGATTGCGTGAGTTGGAAGCCCTTAAGATCTTTTAGCAGGCAGATGAAAAAGTTAGCCAAATTTCTTTTTGAAGTAGGGATGCTCAAACGGACGCCACGAAGTGGACTGCAGTTTCTGGGTTCGGGAAGCGAGTCAGTAGCTGAGCATACCTGCCGGACGCTATACATTGCTTTTGCCCTGGCCAAGATGGTTGATGGTATCGATGAAAACCGCTTACTGAAGATGTGCCTGTTCCATGACCTGGTGGAAACCCGGACCGGAGATTTGAATTATGTTAATAAAAAGTATGTCCAGTCTGATGAAACGAGGGCAATGGCGGATATCTGCCGGCCGCTTCCCTTTGGCGAGGAAATGGAATCTTTATTCCAGGAGTTTAACGACAAGAAAACCCTTGAATCACAGTTGGCCAATGATGCAGATCAGCTTGAGTTGATTTTGCTGCTGCGTGAATGTCAGGACTTGGGGAATAAATATTCTGCAGACTGGATTCCCATTGCTATTAAGCGGTTGAAAACCGATGCGGCAATCGAACTGGCCCAGGCCATCCTTTGTACCGATTGGTCATCCTGGTGGTTTGAAGACGATGATGAATCCTGGTGGATTAACGGGAAATAGAGGGAAAAAAGACAATGGAAAAAACAGAGGTAAAACGGGAACACTGGGGCAGTAACTTAGGCTTTGTCCTGGCTGCTGCCGGTTCAGCGGTTGGCCTTGGCAATATCTGGAAATTTCCCTATATCACCGGTGAAAATGGTGGGGGAGCCTTTGTTCTGGTCTATCTTATCTGTATTGCCATTATCGGCCTGCCGGTTATGCTCTGTGAATTGTCCCTGGGACGCCATACCCAGCTTAATCCAGTCGGTGCTTTTAAAAAAATTACTCCTGATTCATCCACACTGGCTCATCTGATTGGGGCGTTGCTGGTTCTTTCCGGGGTATTTTTGCTGGTTTTTCAGGATTACGGCTGGGCGGTGGTTATTTTGCTCCTGGGTTTTGCCATCTTTCGTTATAGCTGGACGGTTGTCGGGGCTATGGGGGTATTGGCTGGTTTTACCATCCTTTCATTTTACAGCGTCGTGGCCGGTTGGACCATTGGCTATGTCTGGCAGGCTTTGACCGGGCAGTTGGGTTTCAACAGTGTTGATGCGGCTGCCGGTCATTTTGGCCAATTTATTAGCAACCCGGTCTGGGCCATCGGTTGCCATGCTGTTTTTATGCTCATGTGTATGGTAATTGTCTATAAAGGGGTACGGTCCGGGATTGAACGCTGGTCTAAAATCCTGATGCCGATACTTTTTTTCCTGTTGGTGGCGTTGATTGTCAGGGGGGTAACCCTGCCGGGAGCGATAGCCGGGGTTCAATTTTACCTGAGCCCTGATTTCAGTAAAATTAATGCCAACAGTATTCTTCAGGCTCTTGGTCATGCTTTCTTCACTCTCAGTCTGGGAATGGGGGCCATGACTACCTATGGCAGTTATGTGGATAAAAAACAGAATCTTTTTATCGCCACCCTGTCCATCGCCGGGCTGGATACGTTGATTGCCCTGATGGCCGGTCTGGCTATTTTCCCAGCTGTTTTTGCCCAGGGTTTTCAACCCGATGCCGGTCCTGGTCTGGTTTTTCAGGTATTGCCGACGGTTTTTAACCAGATTCCCCTGGGGGCTTTATGGGCGGCGGTTTTCTTTATACTGCTGCTGGTTGCGGCGCTGACTTCCGGGATCAGTCTGCTGGAAGTGGTTATTGCCTATTTTGTCGATGAAAAAGGCTGGACCCGACCGCGGGCGACCATTGTTTTTGGTTTTATCACCTTCCTGATTGGCTGTTTGAGTGCTATCAGTGTCACCGGTTGGGAACATATCGAATGGCTGCACCAAATATTTCTGGTGGTTTTTGGGGTTTCAAAAGGTTCATTTTTTGATGTAATGGACAACCTTTCATCTAATTGGCTGCTGCCCTTGGGCGGTTTGTTTATTTCCCTGTTTGTCGGCTGGATCTGGGGTCCCCGGCAGGCAGTGAATGAGATTCGACATGGATCAACCAACTTTGCCGATGTTCATCTTTTCAGCCTGCTGGCCGGGCTTAAGGATGATCCATCACACAACGCCCCGGTTCATGTTTTTACTCTGGCTTCATTATGGGGGATCTTCATCCGTTTCATTACCCCGGTTGCGGTTTTGTTTGCTTTCTTCTATACCATAGGCTGGCTGAAGCTGTAAAGGAATGCCGGCCATGGACGGCCGGCGAGAATGAGCGAGAGCCATGCCGTAACATCTCTGTCAATTTCTTTCAGCCGTGTCTGCCGACAGGCAGGGCTGTTTTTAGAACAACTCAGAAAGTTGAGATAATAATTTTCAATAATGGAGAATTAACATGTCTGTTGCTGTAACCTGGAGCATTACCGATGTTCTGCCGGCAGAAAAAAAAGGCCTGCGGGTTTATCTGCTGGCCGAGAAACACCAATTTTTTGTTGAGCATGAACAAAGTCAGCGATTAACGAAGCTCATGGCCCGGAAAGAAATCAAGAAACCGGTTTATTTCACCGGGTCTGATTTAGATGCCGGCGATTATCTGTTTCCCCTGGGATCTTTGACTCACTTGAATATCTGGGAGTCGGTGAAAGTTGCTGCTGAGCGGGCGTTTGTACTGGCCAGGGAGATGAAAATTTCACCGGTTATTATGGTGATGGATGCTCCTGGCTCGTCAGGTTTTCATAAAAAGGCTTTTGAGGGTATCTTGCTGGGAGGATACCAGTTTTCCACCTTTAAAAAAGCGGATAAGGATCAGGGAGAGTGCCCGGATATCTCTTTTGTAATTGGTGATTTGGATACGGCGGCTATTGAGGCTGATTTAAAGCGAACTGAAATTGTCTGCACCAGCGTCAACCGGGTTCGTGATCTGGTTGACCAGCCCGCTGCTATCCTGGGACCGGAAGAGTTGACTTCCGTCTGTATGGAAGTTGCCCGAAAATCAGGACTGTCCATTGATGTCTGGGATGAATCGCGATTGAAAAGTGAAGGTTATACTGCCCTGATTGCTGTTGGTCAGGGCAGTATAAGGCCGCCGCGCATGGTTCAGATGCAGTATGTTCCCGAGGCTGAAAGCCGGGCACATGTGGTGCTGGTGGGCAAAGGCATTACTTTTGATTCCGGAGGGCTGTCGTTGAAACCGCCGGCCTCCATGGAAGAAATGAAGCGTGATATGGCCGGAGCCGCAGCGGTTATCGGGGCTTTGGAAATTATCGCGGCGTTAAAGCCGCCGGTGAAGGTGACCGGAATTGTTGTTTTGGCGGAGAATATGCCCGATGCCCGGGCTCAGCGGCCTGGTGATATTATCACGATGAAAAACGGGACTTCCGTGGAAGTGAAAAATACAGATGCTGAAGGCCGCCTGGTGCTGGTTGACGGTATTTTACGGGCGGCTGAATTAAAACCAGACTATCTGGTTGACATTGCCACCTTAACCGGCGCTTGCCTGGTGGCTCTGGGGAATAAAATTGCCGGAGTGCTGGGCGATCAGCAGGTGGTGGACCGGCTGCGTAAAGCCGGTGAAGGAAGTGGAGAAATGCTCTGGCAGTTGCCGCTGGAGCCCGGTTACAAGGAGGATTTGAAGTCGGATGCCGCGGACCTGGCTAATGTTGGCAGTGATCGTTATGGTGGTACTATCCGCGGCGCCCTGTTTCTCCATGAATTTGTTCCGGAGGGAGTTCCCTGGGCTCATCTTGATATTGCCGGTCCCTCTTTTGTGAGCAAGAAGTGGAAGTATTTCGCTCCCGGAGCCACCGGCTTCGGGGCTCGGGTGTTGGCGGGCTTTGTTAAAAGCCTCTCAGTTGGATGAGTTGGTGAACAACAATGAAAAAAAAGGGGTATGGTTTAACCATACCCCTTTTTCTCAGTTATAAATAACAGCTGTTCGGCTAATCATTGAGCAGATGTGTTCAACGATTTGAAACTATTTTTTGATATGCGGTTCATAAATATATTTTGGATTCATATGATAGGTGTAGGGAAGACCATAGAACTTCCAGCCTTCCACGTGGTTGCGGTGGCCATAGAAAGTGCTGTATTTTTTCATTAAAGCCTTATTTTCCCCTTGACCATAGAACTTCCCGCCTTCAACTCCATCGCGAATGTTATAGACGTTGGTGAAGCCATTTTTGACCAGTAAATTTACCGCAGGGACGCTGCGGTTGCCGCTCCGGCAGGTGACTAGCAGTGTGTCGGTTTTCTTGAATTTTTTGGCCACTTCAGCGACAAAATCGGGATTGAGATAATATTGGTAACGGGTTTTTGTTACTTTTTTGCCGCGGAACTGGCCGCCCTTGGCGACGAATTCATCACTTAAAAACATGACAGGAATATTATAGGCCATGGGAGCATGGCCGATCAGTTGATATTCCTCCGGGGTGCGAACGTCCAGTAAAAATGTTGTTCCTTCCTTGGCGTTGGTTACCATGTCATAAGCCTGTAGAGAGTTGATGTCTTCGGCCAGGCATGAGTCTTTGGCTGCCAAAGATAGTGATGCCAGACAAATGCAAAATCCCAGTGACAGCAGGATTATTTTGCTTGACCGGATGACACTGTTTTTCATGAGCTGTCTCCTTTCTGTGAGAAAATTATGATATTTATCGGATAGTATAAATATAACTAACATGATATATTTTGTCAACTTTTTTAATAATGAACATTGTTTATGATCGATAAGAAGCCTCTGGTCAGCGTGATCATTCCTACCTTTAACCGGGCGGCCATGGTTGTTGAAGCGGTGGATTCGGTTCTGGCGCAAAGCTATCAACCTTTGGAGATTATTGTTGTTGATGATGGGTCAACGGATGATACAAGGGTGCGTCTGGCGGCCTACGGGGAATGCGTAAAGGTCATCAGGCGGCCGTTGAATAGCGGGGTAAGTGCCGCCCGCAATTGTGGCATTCGCCGGAGTTGTGGTTCTTACGTGGCGCTGCTGGATTCCGATGATCTCTGGCTGCCGGATAAAATTGAGCGCCAGATGGATTTTTTTTTCACTCATCCGGAAGCCATGATCTGCCAGACTGAAGAAACCTGGATTCGTCGGGGAAAACGGGTCAACCCCAAGCATAAACACCGCAAGTATTCCGGCTCTATTTTCAGCCATTGTCTTCCCTTATGTATTGTCAGCCCCTCGGCGGTAATGTTCAAGCGTGAACTCATATCGCGGGTCGGTCTTTTTGATGAGCAACTGCCGGCCTGTGAGGATTACGATTTATGGTTGCGGATAGCCGCACATCACCCCATTTTTCTGCTGGAAGAACCTTTGATCATTAAACGGGGGGGACATGAAGATCAACTTTCCAGAACGGTTCTGTTTCTGGATAGATACCGGATTCAATCTCTGTGTAAACTGTTGCAGCATGAGGAGTTGTCCGCAATTCAACGGCAGCAGGTGGTGACGGAATTGCGAAAAAAAGTCCGTATCTTTCGTAATGGCTGTCTGAAACGGGGTAAAATTGCTGAAGCTGAACAGGTTGAGCGGCTGGTGACAGCGGTTATTGACCGTCCGGAAGGGTGATAGCACCAGTTAGAAATCAACTGGAACCGGGGCATTAATAGTAATCTGTTTGAGGTTAATCCGGACATCATAGACCAGGATTTCCAGGCCTTGCTGCCTGGCATGTCGTAGTTGCCGGCCGTCAGCCAGCCGTACATCAGCAAGAAAGCGTTTATAGCGTTTGAGCAGGGTTCCCGGATATAATTTCGGCCATAGCAGGCCGAATTTTTTGTCTAGGGGAAAGGTTGTCATAGTTTAATCGTCATGGTTTTGTTAATGATAAGGGAAGAAACAGTAAAATAGACAGGAAAGAGCAAATAATCCCCACATACCCGGGTGTATTTCCCTGCTCCGCCCAGCCATGAGTTTTAACAGAGGATAAACAACGAAGCCGGCGGTTATGCCGATTCCGAGATTATAGGTAAAAACCATCAGGACAATAGTGACAAAGGCCGGCATCCATTCAGTATGATCACTGAAATCAATATGGGTGATGGCGACGATCATCTGGCTGCCTACCACTATCAGGGCCGGACCATAGGCATAGCTGGGAATGGCGGTGATCAGGGGGGCGCAAAACAAGCCGGTAAGAAAAAGCAAGCCGGCCGTGACGGCGGTCAGGCCCGTACGGCCGCCGGCTTCTATCCCGGCCGCTGATTCGATGAATGTGCCGGTAGTCGTGGTGCCCAGCAGGGCTGCTGCCACTGTGGCAATGGCATCGGCCAGCATTGGCTTTTCAATTTCGGGAAGATTTCCGTTCTTATCCAACATGCCGGCCCGGGCTGATAGGCCGATGACGGTTCCGATGGTATCGACAAAATCCATGATAAATACGGTGAGAATGACGGAAAAAAATCCCCAGGTCAGGGCTCCCTTGATATCAAGCTGAAAAAAAATTGGCTCAAGTGATGGGGGCAAACTGAAAAAATGCTGCGGCAGGGAAGTAATGCTGGTCAGGTAGCCGGTTAAGGTAACCGCTAACATCCCGATTAAAATACCGCCGGGAACTTTTAGCATCATCAAGGTAGTGATGAGCAGGAATCCGGCAATGGCCAGCAGGGCGGGTGGCGAGGTTATAGCGCCCACTTTAATCGGTGCCAGCGGTACTCCAACGGTGACCAGTCCGGTATTGACCAGCCCTATCAGGGTTATAAAAAGGCCGATGCCGACGGCAAAGGCATACTTCAGTGATGGGGGGATGGCGATGACGAACCAGCTACGTATCTTGAGAACGGTCAACAGGACAAAGAGAACACCGCCAATGAAAATTGCTCCCAGGGCGGTTTGCCAGGAATAGCCTAAAACTTTTACCACCGTATAGGCGATAAAAGCATTTTCACCCATATAGGGAGCAATAACGAACGGGCGCTTGGCATAGAATCCCATGATCAGGGTGCCAACCACGGCGCTCAAGATGGTTGCCACCATGGATGGCCCTTTGGGTATTCCTGCCACTTCGAGAATGGCGGGATTAACGATCATGATGTAAGCGACAGTAATAAAAGTTGTCAGGCCGGCGTGAAGCTCCCGTCTGATGGTTGAGTTATGGTCAGTAATCTGAAAATATTGATCCAGCCAGTTTTTCATTCTTATCTCATGTTTTATGTTCTGTAGTTTTACTGCTGCGGATGGTAAAAATAAAAGGCCGGTCAGTAAGCAGACAGGCCTTTTATGATAAAATGGTGGAGGATAAGGGACTCGAACCCTCGACTTCCACGTTGCGAACGTGGCGCTCTCCCAGCTGAGCTAATCCCCCATGGGAAATTTTATTACATCATATCCACTACTGACTCTCGCTTTTTCCTACTAGAAATTTGTGGAGTTGTCAATCTCGTTGACTTGTTTCAGCCAGCGAAAAAACTGCTGATTGAGCCTTCGCTAACCCGGGTGTATAAATCTTACCGGATGACTCTGGGATGAAATAGAAAAATTTGTTGTATTAGAATTTCATCATGGTGTCTTGCCGGCAAGAATAGTTCGAATATGTTTTTTTAATTCATTCAGATTGGCAGACTTGACCACATAGGCATCAGATGCCCAGGTAGAGAAATCCTGTTTATATTCACCATAGGCACTGCAAAGGATTACCGGAATATTCCTGTCCATTTCTTTTATCTTGATCAGGGCCTCCACTCCGGATATCCCGGGCATCTTGATGTCCATAATGACCAGGTCTGGGTGGAAATCAGGTAAAAATTTCAATGCCTCTTCAGCACTGGCTGCCGTTTTTATGGTATATCCCTCATCTTCAAGTTCTTCTCGATAAAGTAAGCGAATACTTTCCTCATCGTCGACCACAAGAATTTTCTGGCTCATGGATTATATTCCCTGTCAGGCTGATATTATTTAAAATTCTACCTTTTTCTGAACTGCCAATGCCACCGATTTCCGGTCAGATGAAGCGGATATCAGTCGATGATTTTCGCTTCCCGGAGATACTTGGCTGATTCCTCCGGCGGTGTCGGGTTGATATGAAAACCGGAGCCCCATTCAAAACCGGCAATCCGGGTCAGTTTTGGCATGATCTCCAGGTGCCAGTGGAAATGTTTGTCAACATCCTGTCTGAATGGGGCGGAATGAAGAACAAAGTTGTATGGCGGGATATCAAGGACGACATCCAGTCGCTTCAGGGTTTCAGATAGGATAATGGATAGCGATTCAATCTTTTCCTTGCTGGTTTTCTGGTAATGGGCGCTGTGGGTTCTCGGGATTATCCAGATTTCAAAAGGGAAACGGGGTGCGTAGGGACAGATGGCTATATAATCCTGGTTTTCACAGACAATCCGATTTTGTTGTGACGATTCCTGATCAACTATATCGCAGAAAATGCAACGTTCCTTGTAGTCATAATATTTTTTGGCCCCGGCCAGCTCTTCTTTAATCTGTTTAGGAATGATAGGCAGGGCTATGAGCTGCGAATGGGAATGTTCCAGGGTGGCGCCGGCGGCCATCCCCTGATTTTTAAAAATGATTACCGACTGAAAACGTTTATCCTCTGCCAGGGCTTCCAGCCGGTCACGATATGCCCAGAGAACGTCCTCTACCCCATATGCCGGCATGGTTGACAGGGTTGATTCGTGGTCAGGGGTTTCGATAATGACTTCATGCAGGCCAACCCCGTTCATCATGTCATACATGCCGTTTCCATGCCTGTATAACTGTTCCTCATCCTTGAGGGCTGGAAATTTATTCGGCACCACCCGAAGCCGCCAGCCAGGACCGTTCGGTTTACTGCCGGGTTTGCGATAAGCAAGGACTTCAGGGGGAACTACATCTTCATTGCCGGGGCAGAAAGGGCAAAATCCTTTCGGCTTGTTTGCATCAAAACCGGCGAAGTCAGAAGGTCTTTTCCCCCGTTCCCGGGCAATAATAACCCAGCGATCAACCACCGGATCTTTACGGAGTTCCGACATTGATGTTTTCCTCCTTCAGCAACTTTCAGCTACCGCTGTATTGACGGCCGCCGGGCCGACCTGGTTTTCTTTTTGGCAATAACTTTCAAGCAAGGCATTTCCAGCGATTTTAATGATTATTCGTGGAACTCCTCCACTTGCCTGGTGGATGAGTGGATAACATCCCGGGACAAAAATTTGTGGGTTGCCACCGGAGACCAACAGCCGGAACTTGATCAGTTGTTCTGATTCTCCGGCGTTCAGGGGGGGTAACTCCAGTGACAGGGAAATGCGACTGCGGATAGAGGCATGGGCCGGGTGTTTAAGGCGCTTGATAAAAGGCGGCTCAGCCATGAAGATGATTGACAGAAGCTTGCCCCAGGAAGATTCCCAATTGCTCATCGAACGGATCAGGTGCAGAGATTCAGACTTGAGAAAATGGGCTTCATCAACCAGGCAAACTGTCTGCCGGTCTTTTTCACCTTCTTTGATGATTCGTTGCTGCAGCCAGGTAAGTTTTTCCTGTTTATTTGCCTGCTGGCGTCCTTGTGGTCCGCCTAGCTGCTGGCAGAAAAGGTTCAGCAAAGCAGTTGGGGTAATCTGGGGAGATGGTAGAATCAGCAGGGAAAGAAATTTTTCCGGGTCCAACTGATTGAGAAGGAGACGGGTCAGGATCGTTTTTCCGGTGCCGCTCGAACCCCAAAGCATCATAATTGGTCGCCGCTGGCTCAAGCCGGTTGTCAGCTTCAGCATTATCTGCTCATGAATCTCGGTAGGGAAAAAGATATCCGGATCAATAGTGTCCTGAAACGGATCTCGCTGCAGGTTAAAGAACTTCAGAAAGTCTTCCATCATCATTGGTCTCGTTTAAAAGATTTTGCAATCGCCGGAATGCCGGGGTTTTGCGGGCTGAAATATCGAAATTATCATGGTTCAGGAGTTCTGCCAGTTGCCGAATGCAGAAAGAGACACGGTTTTTTTCCGGTTCCAGGATAAAAGGCCGGCGTTTTCTGACGGCAAGTTCTATGCTGCGATCCCGGTACATATAGCCCAGATTGGTTAGTGACAGGTGCAAAAATTGTTGGGAGCAGCTGGCAAGCCGCTGGTAGATGGCTGCTGCCTGGCTCAAGTTCCTCACCTGGTTGGTAAATACCCCAAATCTGCTGCCGATTTTCTGTTGTACACATGCCTTGATTAATCCATAGGCATCGGCCAGTGAAGTAAGGTCAGGAGTTGTTATGACCATGATATCATCAGCAACGCGGATGAAATCCAGGACTGCCGGAGATACGCCACTACTGGTGTCGATGATAATGTAATCAGCAACCTGTTCCAGTTGTTCCAGTTGTTTGAGTAGATAGCTCCTTTTGTAATCAGGCAGATTGGCCATTTCGGCAATGCCGCTGGCACCGGCAATCATGGCAATGCCGCAAGGTCCGCTGGTAATGATATCCGCCAGTGAGAGATCCATCTTGATAAGGGTTTCAAGGGTGCGTTCTGCTTTAACCCCGGCCAGCAGATGGAGATTTGCCAAGCCGAGATCTCCATCAATCAGCATGACTTTTTTATCCAGCAAGCGCAGGGCAATGGCAAGGTTTAAGGAAATATTACTTTTGCCGACGCCTCCTTTGCCACTGGTAACTGTAATGATCCTGGCCAGAGGTTTGTTGTTCTGGTTTTTTTCCCCATGGGGCAATGAGGCCAATTGGCTTTTAATCTCTTCTTCAGCAAGATGCATTGATTTCAGCTGATGAATGGTCTTGAAAATTTCTATCGCTTCGGCCGGATAGACAAGGCGATCTCCGGCGTTGATCCTGGCAGGCAGGAAGGAAGAGTAAATCTTTTCATAAAAACGCAGGAGGCTTAGTTCCAGGCTGAGCTTAGCAGAAATTGTTTTGAGTGACAGGTACCCATTAGCAGGTGTTTTCATGAAAATTGCCGGGGTTTATTCATTGGCTGGTCGATTGATCAATTCAGTGACGGATTTAAGCAAGGTTTCAATCTGGAATGGTTTTTGATGATAACTGCTTATGTCAAAATCCTTTAACTTTTCCAGCTGTTCCATGGAATTAAGCCCGGTAAGAATAATAACCGGCAGTTTGTTAAAGAATTTATTTACCCACCGCAGGATCTGTCTTGTTTCCCTTACTCCCATATCGAGGTCAATAATCAGGAGATTGAATACATTTCCTTTAATGGTTTCGATAGCTTTTAAACTGCTGTCAGCGGTTTCCAGTTGATAACCTGAACTGCTTAATTCTTCCGACAGCAGGGGGCCAATTCCCCTGCCAGGTTCAACGAAGAGTATGCGTGGCTGGAAAACCCGGGACTGTCCCATCTTTTCCGGGACTGTCCCAGGGTTTTCATCGCCGGCTGAATTCTGCTGTAATGCCTCGGAGATTGGATTATGTTTTTCTTTGCTTTTTGGCAGAAAAAGGCTGAAAGTTGTCCCGGAGCCATGCAAACTTTTAACCCTGATTTTACCATTATTCTGCTCCATCAGGGAATGAGAGATTGCCAATCCCAGACCGGTACCTTCGCCGGCTTCACGGGTGGTAAAAAAGGGATCAAAGATAACGGTTTGCTGCTCCGGGGGGATGCCTTGCCCGGTATCCGCTACCTGAACTACTACCTGCCCATCTTCTTTCCTGCCAGTAATCGTGATGGTTCCACCATCCGGCATGGCCTGTTCAGCATTGATCAGCAGATTAATCAATACCTGGCCTATCTGTATGGCATCCACGTTCAGCCGGGGAAGATCCTTGGGCAATTTATTCTTCAGCGTGATTTTTTTAAAGGCGGTTCGATGATCGACCGCTTCCAGGGATTGAGTAACAATCTGCTGGATGTTTGCTGCCTGCTTATGAGGCTTTTCCGGATGGGCATAGTTCACCAAGTCAGTAATTATTTTTGATATTTTACCGGTTTGCTGCTGTATCGTCTGATATTGGCTGCGTTCTTTCTTTCGGTTCTCAGCCGCGTTGGTTTTTTTCAGCAATACCTGGATGTTGGCGGAAATGACCGCCAGTGGGTTGTTGATTTCATGGGCGGCGCCGGCTGCCAGGCGGCCGACGGTGGCCAGACGCTGTGAAAGGTAGAGCTGTTCCTGCATTTGTTCTGTCTGTCGCTGTAGTTCTGCCAGCTCTTCTGATTGTTGATTCAGGTGGTCAAACAAGATGACTTTATGGACATTATTGGCAATGGCGGCAGCGAAAATATGTAAACCTTGCAACAGCGATTCTTTTTCCCCGCCATAACGCATTATTTTTCGACAATCAAGAATGAGTTGACCAATAATTCCTTTATTGTTGCCCGCATGATAGGTCAATGGAATGGCTAAAAATGATGAGCGGGGTAACAGTGGAGTGATCTTTTCAGAAGTGAGAAAAATATCCGGGTTCAAGAGCAACTTTTCAATCGAATCGAGGGCTTTCCGTTGTTGGGGAGGGACTTTTATCGCTTTTTCTCCTTGCTGTTTATCATGGCTGAGCCAGTCCCGGGGGTTGAAAAAAGTTTTATTGGCATAGCCCAGTCCAACAGGCAATTGTTCGTCATCAGTCTTCAAAAAACAAAGTGCCAGTTCGCTTTTGTAGGTATCGATGGTTGTCTGGATAATAATCCTGGCAAGTTCGGCAGGGGTGTGATGCTGACTGATTTCCCGGTCCAGATGATAGATTCCTTTAAGAACCCTCTTTTTCATCTGCAGTTCGTTCAATGTCTGTTCACGGGCCACGTTTATCCGGCCTAATTCCCGGTTGGCGTGTTTGATGGCATCAAAATAACGTTGGTCATCAGAAAGATCCAGGGTTTCAGCAAACTCATCCAAACGTTCCATGGTCAGGGAAAGGATGTCACTGATATTATCATCGTCGATCTTGAAAAATTTTTTCAACAGATCATAACTTTGCACATGATTGCTATGACAGGGAAGATCAATTTCCCGGTTGATAAAATAGTTTGAACCGAGGTGATGAATGTTGCAGAAAGCATCTGCGAACCTGATAATGGCCGGCAGGGGGTCAGTCTTTTTGGCGAATGAGGTGATGGGTTGATGGTGCAGCCAGACGGCGTTAATGATATTTTCCGGAAAACCCCAGCGTTCCGCTGTCCATTTGCCCAGTTGGTGATGACTGAGGCCAAGGATTTTATCTTCCAGCTCCAGCAGTGTGGTATCGTTTCCACCTGATTTGTTTTGTTCCTGCAGCTGATGCAGAAAAAGACTGAATTCTTCGGGAAATTTGATAAAAGCAATCAGCTTGCCTATGTCATGGAGTAGCCCGCCGATAAAAGCTTCTTCGGTTTGCGGATATCCGGTTATTCGAGCCAGAGTTTCAGCCGTTGTGGCACAGGCCAGACTGTGCTGCCAGAAAGCTGCCAGCTGCTTTTCATGTTTTTTCCCCTCCGGGGTAAAAGTATTATAGATACTGATACTGAGGACCAGGTTCCGAATGGTTTTTCTTCCCAGCAGAGAAATGGCATGGGAAAGATCATCAATATGATCATCCAGAGAATAGAAACTGGAATTGATCAGGGAGAGGACCTTGCTGGTAAGTGCCAGGTCATGTTTGATTAAATCGGACAGTTGCTTGTTGTTTACCTGTTCGTTAATGCATCCATCAATAATTCTGGTGGCGATAGCCGGCAGGGGGGGGATATCATCAACAGCCCCGATTTTTTCCTTCAGGTGATATCTTTGCATGCAATAAAACCTTGTTGATTGACTGCGAGAATTAATTAGTTAGTGTTCATCCGGAAACGTTCATTTCCTGATGAACGCTTTCAGCAATCAGCAGTCAGCTTTTAGTAAAATATTGAAAAAACAACGGGTTAAGCTGAGAGCTAAAGGCTGATAGCTAACAGCCCATCCGGAAAAATCAGTTTCTGGATGGAAACTCGTTAGCGTTAATCTAAAAATCAGAGATTTACGCATGATTTCCCAACCTGTAGCTTACCACTGAAAGCTATGTGGTGCTGGAAAGCTGTAATCCAGTAAGCTTACGATGATACCAGATTGACATTGGCTTGACAACCGGGAAAT
>JAYEKE010000092.1 GCA_034660915.1 Pseudomonadota bacterium | reverse complement strand
ATTCGCGGCGGACAATCGGGGACATTGCTTTAGCGGTGTCCTCACAAGCCGGCCTGTCTGCGTGCGGCACGCACAGGCAGGCCATGGACGGCCGGCGAGAATGAGCGAGAGCCATGCCGGAACATCCCTGGAGATTTCTTTCAGCTGTTTTCAGATCAACTCAGAAAGTTGAGTAAATAGCTTTTCAACAGAAAGTACTAAATAATGGGAGTAAATATCCATGGTTCATAAATATGACTTTCTGGTTGTCGGCAGTGGCATAGCCGGGCTGTTTTATGCTTTGCAGGTGGCTTCTTATGGGTCAGTTGCGGTGATCACCAAGAAAAAAAAGAAGGATTCCAACACCAATCTGGCCCAGGGTGGCATCGCTGCGGTCACTGACCTCAATGATACTTATGCCTCACATATTGCCGACACCCTGAAGGCCGGAGCCGGATTGTGTCATCTTGATGCGGTTGAAACCGTGGTGCATGAAGGCCCCCGGAGAATCAATGATTTGATTGAACTGGGAGTCAAGTTCACCGAAACTATGGATTCTGCCGCCGAGAAATCCTATGATCTTACCAGGGAAGGAGGTCATTCCAAAAGGCGTATTCTTCATGCGGCTGACTGGACTGGCAGAGAAATTGAAAAAGCGTTGATTGACAGCTGCCAGGAAAATGACCAGATTACCTTTTTTGAAGATATGGCAGCCATTGACCTGCTGATTCCCAGTCGCTATTTAGGTACGGCAATTCAGGATGATGTTTGCTGGGGGGCCTATGCACTGGATTGTGCTAATGGGAAAGTGCATACTTTTCTGGCTCGTCAGACCCTGATGGGCACAGGGGGGGTAGGCAAGGTGTATCTGTTTACCACTAATCCCGATATTGCTACCGGAGACGGGATAGCCATGGCCTGTCGGGCCGGGGCGAAGATTGCGAATATGGAATTTATTCAATTTCATCCAACCTGTTTGTATCACCATCTGGCTAAAAACTTTTTGATTTCTGAATCCGTTCGTGGTGAAGGTGGAATTTTGCGACGTCGGGATGGCTGGAGGTTCATGGATCGTTATGATCCAGCCATGGAACTTGCTCCCCGGGACATTGTCGCCCGGGCCATCGACAGTGAAATGAAAGCCACGGGGGATGATTTTGTCTTCCTTGATATCACTCATCTCCAAGCTGACTATATTAAGCAGCGCTTTCCTCATATTTATTCCACCTGTTTAGGTTATGGCATCGATATTACCAGTGAGCCCATACCGGTGGTGCCGGCGGCCCATTACTTGTGCGGTGGCATTGTGGTTGATGGGGATGGTCGCAGTTCACTGCCAAGAATGTATGCCTGCGGGGAAGTGTCCTGTACCGGTTTGCACGGTGCAAATCGTCTGGCCAGCAATTCGCTGCTGGAGGGAGTGGTTTATTCCTGCCGGGCGGCAAAAGCTTCAATTGCGGTGTTGAAAGCTGATCGGGAAGAAATTCCTGATTTTCCCGAGTGGATATATACCCATCTTAGAGATGAACCGGATGAAAATGTTATTATTTCGCACAACTGGGATGAAATCCGTCGCTTGATGTGGAATTATGTCGGGATTGTCCGGTCACATAAACGGCTGCTGCGGGCCAAACATCGCATCGATATGCTGCAGAATGAGATACGTCAATTTTACTGGGATCATGTACTGTCAAGCAACCTGTTGGAATTACGGAATATTTCCGTGGTTGCGGATCTGATTATCTCATCGGCCATGTACCGTAAGGAAAGCCGTGGGCTGCATTATAATATTGACTATCCTCACCGTGATGATCATTTCTGGCTGGTTGATTCAGTCCAGCAGGGTGGCCAGTGTTTCAGTGTGCCGTTTACAGCGCCGCCAGCCTGATTACTTCCTTTCTCAACTTTTTGACTTGTATTGTCAGGGATACATTACCGGATGTTCGGGCTTGGCTCATAGCCGTGTCTGCCGACAGGCAGGCGGTATTGGCCGCCTGGTTGGGGACAGTTTTAAAACTGTCCCCCATTGTGATTCGCGGCGGACAATCGGGGACATTGCTTTAGCGCGTCTCACAAGCCGGCCTGTCTGCGTGCGGCACGCACAGGCAGGCCATGGACGGCCGGCGAGAATGAGCGAGAGCCATGCCGGAACATCCCCGTAAGATTCTTTCAGCTGTTTTTAAAACAACTCAGAAAGTTGAGTTCCTTTTTTGCAAGAGTATTTCCCCCCGGCAGACCGGCGCCAGCCGTTCATGATCATGAAAGTGAACCAGGGCCAGGCCTGCTTCCCCAGCGAGTTTTTCCAACTCTTCAGGTGGCAGTGCCCCGGCTACATTCCAGGTCCAGTTGATGATATCGTCGGTAAATCCGGCCGGCAGTTCCTCCACCAGTAGCAGATCATTGATCAGTACATGGCCATCGGGATGTAGAAGAGCTGAAATTTGTTTCAGAAATGTCGCTTTATCATAGATGACATTGAAGGAGCCGTTCAGGTTGATGCAGTCAAAATGCGGGCCGGAAAAAGGAAGGTCAGTCAGGTCGGCGGTTAGAAGCCGGATATGATTGGCTGATGATAATGAAATGAAGCGGCTGCCGAGGCTGAGAAGTTCCCGGCTGAAATCCACGCCGATAATAAGCTGCTGTTGGTGGTTTTGGTCCGCAGCCATGATGCCGATATCAAGACAACTGCCGCAACCCAGATCCAGAATGTTTTTTGGTTGCAGTTTCCTGATGATCGGCAGGGGGTTGCCGCAGGGAAAAGCTGATTGAATAATACTTTCAGGAACACTGTCAATATCTGTTGCCTGATAGCCTAAGCTTGTCAGCAGTTCACGGCCCCGGTTAAGCGCTACTTGGCTCAAAAGACCATCGGGTTTCCGGGCTGCTGTGTCATACATCCGGCGAATGGTATGTTTTAATTCGGCGCTGAAATCCATGCTAATATCTTGTGGTTGACCGATGGCTGTGTTATATCTTGATGGTAAAATGATTCGAAAAGGTTCAAGGTTCAAGGATAAAGGTTCAGCCGTCGTTATATGATTTTAATTGCGCCAAAACAAGAATTAATTTCCTGTATTCTTTCCGAAATTGATTTTCTCGATCGAAGTTTCCCCTTTTCCTACGGATCCCTGGCTGAAAATTTTTATGCTTCTGTTCGTCAGGTGGGCGTCCTGACGCCGCCTTTATTGATGGCAGGGAGCAGGGGTTATATTATTGTCTGTGGTCGCCGCCGGCTTGAAGCTGCCAGGAAGGTTTTTGGAGAAAAACTTGAAATAAACGCTTACCTTGTGGCTGCAGGTGAGCAGAAACAGAATCTATTTGCCCTGGCATTTTGGGATAATCTTGCCCACCGCTCCTTTAACCTGGTGGAAAAGGCTGATATTCTGGTATGCCTGGAAGCCCTGTTTGATCATGCGGTGATGCGAAGTAAATTTCTCCCGGCATTGGAAATTCCGGTAAAAACCAGATTTATTGAGCGTTACCGGGCGATTAACGGTTTACCCGAGTC
>JAYEKE010000091.1:4071-14064 GCA_034660915.1 Pseudomonadota bacterium | reverse complement strand
TCCGCCGCGAATCACGTCGTGTGATTCGTTCGGCGGCCAATACCGCTATGAGCCAAGCCCGAACATCCTGTAATATATCTATGATAATACAACTCAGAAACTTGGGAAATAAGGTGAAGAAAAGCACCGGAGAGGAATTATCAATGGATGAGAATCGACTGGTTGCAAAAGATCTGGTAAAAAAATATGGTCAGCGAACCGTTGTCAACCAGGTTTCCATTGCCATCCAGTCCGGTGAAATAGTCGGGTTACTGGGACCCAATGGTGCCGGGAAAACCACCACTTTTTACATGATTGTCGGCTTAATCAAGCCTGATGTGGGAATTTTACTTTATAATGATCATGATATTACCCGCCTGCCCATGCCCCAAAGGGCTCGACAGGGAATCAGCTACCTGCCCCAGGAAGCTTCCGTCTTCCGTAAGCTTACGGTTGCGGACAATTTGAAAGCCATCCTGCAAACCCTTTCCCTTAGCCCCGCAGAACAGGAAAGCCGACTGGAGGAGTTACTGACCCAATTCGGGTTGAATCATATTCGTAAAAATAAGGCCATGACCGTCTCCGGTGGAGAAAGGCGGCGGGTGGAAATAGCGCGGGCACTGGTTCTTTCACCAACGTTTATCCTCCTGGATGAACCTTTCGCCGGCATCGATCCCATCGCCGTCAATGATCTGCAAACCATCATCGCCAGCCTGCGTCAGAAAAAAATCGGGGTGCTGATCTCAGACCATAATGTCCGGGAAACCCTGGGAATTTGTGACCGGGCGTATATATTGGACCAGGGGGAAATTATTGAGGAAGGCCCTCCGGATAAGATCGTCACCAGCTCCAAAGCTCGAAAGATATATCTGGGTGATGATTTCAAAATGTAATGGCATCGTAAAAACTTCAATCATCAAGCCTTCACTCTTTTTCACTTGCCTTTTTTTTATCTGTCGGCTATAATCCATGGTATTATTTTTGCATAGGCAGTACCTTTTTTATTCAGGTTAAATTAGTGATTAGCTATCAGCCTTCAGCTCTCGGCTCTCAGCTCTCAGCTATTAACTCAATAATTACAAGATGTTCAATATTATACATATTCACCCGATGGGTGTTGTTGCTAATCAACGTAAAACCATGATTATTAAAAGCTAAATGCTAATGGCTAACCGCTATTAGCTTAGGTTCAGGTTATTGTTTTTCATATGGCCATTAATCTCAGTCAAAACCTCCGTTTAACCCAATCCCAGCAGCTGGTACTGACCCCACAGCTACAACAGGCAATCAAACTATTGCAACTCAACCAGCTCGAGCTGGCGGCAATGGTCAGCCAGGAAATGGAAATCAATCCGGTCCTTGAAGAAACAATGGACCCCCCCCCCGAAGTTGAAGAAGACGACGACAATAACCCTGAAAAAACATCCCAACAAACAGCTGAAACATCATCAACCGACGCCCATGATCAACAACAGGAAAGCCGTGAAGCATTGCGGGAAATGGACTGGAGCCAATACTGCGACAATCGGGGGGTCACCGGAAGCAATCGTTCGAACTATAATGATAATGATGATATGCCGGCGTGGGACTACAATCTTTCCAAAAACGCCACGCTTGCCGATCATTTGCTCTGGCAGCTGCAGATGACACCGTCGCTGAGTAAACTGGATAAGCATATTGGTGAAATTATTATCTACAACATCAATGAAGATGGTTACCTGGATACGGTGGTTGAAGATATTGCCATGGAAAGTGCGGTATCGGTTCTTGAAGTGAAAAACATTCTCAGCAAAATTCAAAAATTTGATCCAGTTGGCATTGCCTCAAGAAATCTTAAGGAATGCATCTTGATCCAGATGAATTATATGGGCATTAATGATGAATTAAATACCGCAATCATTAACGAACATCTCAACCTGCTACAGAACAAGAATTACAAAAAAATTGCCCACCTGCTGAAAGTTGACGAAGAACTGGTTCTAGAGGCAATAAGAAATATTTTGACCATTGACCCCAAACCTGGCAGACAGTATAGCCAAAATACAACCCAGGCAATCACCCCGGATGTTTATGTTTTCAAACATGATGGCGACTGGATCATCGTTCTTAATGAAGAGAGAACCCCACGGCTGTCTGTAAGTCGTTATTACCGTGACTTGGCTGACCAGCAAAAGGGCTTTAATTCCATGACCAGGAATTATCTGATTGAAAAAATCCGTGCCGCCCAATGGCTGATAAAAAGCATAGAACAACGGCAAAAAACCATTAAAAAAGTCATGAAAAGTATCCTTCATTTTCAACAGAATTTTTTCAATCATGGAGTTCACCATTTACACCCGTTAATTCTCAGGGATGTTGCCGATGACATCGGCATGCATGAGTCAACCGTCAGCCGGGTAACCCAGAACAAGTACGCTCAGACTCCTCATGGGATTTTTGAACTGAAATACTTTTTCAACAGCAGCATCAATCGGGGTGACAACGACATCGCCTCTGAGAGTGTAAAACAGAAAATAATTGAAATTATCGCCAACGAATCACCAAGCAAACCGGTTAGTGACAAAACAATAGTAAAAGCTCTCCAGGAAAAACATGATATTACCATTGCCCGGCGCACCATTGCCAAATATCGAGATATGCTAGGGATTCTCTCATCCAGCCGACGGAAAAAACTTATGTAGTATTCATCCGGAAACATCAGTTTCTGGATGGAAACGACCTAACTATTAGCTTATTTACTCAACTTTCTTAGTTGCTCTAAAAACACCTGTCTGCCGACAGATAGGGCTAAAAATAAATCTCCAGGGATGTTCCGGCATGGCTCTCGCTCATTCTCGCCGGCCGTCCATGGCCTGCCTGTGCGTGCCGCACGCAGACAGGCCGGCTTCCGAGGCGTCCGCCGCGAATCACATCGTGTGATTCGTTCGGCGGCCAATACCGCTATGAGCCAGGCCCGAACATCTGGCAATATATCCTTGGCAATGCAAGTCAGAAGGTTGAGTTATTCACTAATTTTCTGAATAATATAGCTTGATTGCTGGTAACTATTCAGCTTTAGCCAGCTAGTAGCTTGATTCCGCAGGGGACTGAATTTTTTTCACGAAAACCGGAAGACAGATTAAATTTTTTCATTTTGAGATGGTACTAAAATCAATTAAATATCGATATTGTTCGGTGAAAATCATTCTGTCCCCGAAAAAGACTGCAGGTAAAGACAACCCTGCTGAATAGTTACGATTGCTGAAAGACAAAAACAGCGGTAATTTTATTGACACAAAAACACTGGTCTGCTAGTTTTTATTGTGATTTTTTGCGCGGATAATCCGCGCTATTCAGCAACAGACATTTTCAAAAACAAGGGGGAAGGCATGAACATTAATGTGGTATTCAGGCATATGGAAACAACGGAAGCGTTGAAACAGTATGCTATAGATAAGGTTTCAAAGATAAAAAAGTACATTGATGCCCCGATAGAAATCCATGTGACTCTATCAGTCGAGAAGTTTCGGCATATAGCTGAGGTCAGTTTCAACATTAACGGTTTTGTCGTCAAAGGCCAGGAGGAAACTGAAGACATGTATGCCGCCATTGACATGGTTATGGACAAAATAGAACGACAGGTTCGCAAATACAAGGACCGCTTGAAAAATAAACGTGGAGCAGGTAGTGCTGAAGAAAGAATGCAGGTTGAAATGAATGTTCTGGCGGTGGAACACAACCTGGCAGATACCACCCCCCAGGTTATAAGAAGCACCAACTTTCCCATAAAGCCCATGGATGTTGATGAAGCGATCATGCAGATGAATTTAATTGACAATGAATTCCTGGTCTTCCGCAGTGACAGCAGCAACGAAGTTAATGTCATTTATCGGCGAAAAGATGGAAACTACGGTCTGATCCAACCCACTGATTGATACCTTCAGGCTTTCTTGACATTATGATTACAAGCCCACTTACTGCCAGTCTTTTTGCTCTTTCGCTAAAGTTGCAGAGAGGACAAGGACTTTATTTATTGGATAAAGCAAATGAAAATCACCGACTACCTTAATGAATCTCTGATCATCAGTGATCTTGATGGAGCAGATAAAAATACGGTCCTGAAAAAGTTTTCTGACTGTGTCAGTCAGCAATTTCCGCAAATACCGGCCGATGAAGTTTTTACTATCTTAAAAGAACGGGAAGATCTTGGCAGTACCGGTATCGGTGGCAGCATCGCTATTCCTCATGGAAAGACAAAGAAAATTGACACCCTGATTGTCGAGTTTGCCCGCAGTCATGAAGGTATTTCTTTTGACGCCATTGATGATCAGCCGGTAAAATTCTTTTTTTTACTCCTTGCCCCGGAAGATTCCGCGGGCCTGCATCTTAAAGCCCTGGCAAAAATATCCCGAATGCTTAAGGACCCGGAATTCCGGAAACGGCTGGCTGAGGCCAAAGATGCAACCGAACTTTTTCAGCTCATTCAAGAGAAGGATGACCAGGAGTAATGCATCCGGACAACCTCCTAATAGCCAGCAGCAAAAGATGAAGAATGAAAATAATAACCGTCAGCCAATTGCTGGAGAACGAAAAAAGTTATGATCTGCAACTTGTTCCACTTAACCCGGCAGCCGAATACAACCGGATTATTTCCCACTACCGGATACAGAAACATGGACTTGCGTTTGCGGGATTCACCAAATACCTGGATCAGGAACGTATTCAGTTAATCGGCAAAACAGAAACCGATTACCTGGAATCCCTCGATAATATCAATTGCACAGAGATTGTAACAAAACTTTGCCAGCGTGATGTGGCCTGTTTTATCATCACTACAGGCCTTGCACCACACCCCATACTACTGACGCAAAGCAATATTCACCACATCCCCATACTTCAGACCCAGCATAGAACTTCCAGATTCATTATCAGGATCAACCGTTTTCTGGAGGACTATCTATCCCCAACTACAACCATTCACGGGGTATTACTTGATATCCACGGAGTTGGTGTTCTGCTCATTGGAGAAAGCGGCATCGGAAAAAGTGAATGTGCCCTGGACTTGATTCAGCGCGGTCATCGACTGGTGGCAGATGATGTCATTCATGTCCACCACATCCCGCCCACCACCCTGGTGGGGTCAGCCCACTTACCGGCAAAATATCATATGGAAATCAGGGGACTGGGGTTGATTAATATTGAAGATATTTTCGGAGTTACCGCTATTCGCGAGCAAAAACGCATTGACCTGGTCATCAAGCTGATACCCTGGGATCAATATGATAATGGTGACCGACTTAACCTGGAACAAAAAACCCATACTTTACTGGGAGTTTTTTTACCCCTGCAGATTCTGCCGGTCAGTCCCGGACGCAACCTGGTCACCATTATTGAAATCGCCGCCCGCAACCACATGCTGACCAAAATGGGCAAAGCACCGGGCAGGGATCTTCTGGAGCAGCTCAACAGAAAGCTGGAACAACAGTCGCTATGAATCAGCAAACTCAGATCTCCCCAGTCATCATTCTGACCGGACTCTCAGGAGCCGGCAAAAGCTGTGCTTTGAATGTCCTGGAAGATCTGGGATACTTTTGCATTGATAACCTGCCGATGACTTTTTTGCCAAAGTTCATTGAACTGTCAGGCACATTTTCGCCAACCAGAAGGGGAATCGCCCTGGTTATGGATGTCCGGGAAAGAGAATTCCCCGAACTATTTCCGAAAGTTTTTTCTGCTCTGCAGCAGAAAGATAAAAGGCTGAAACTTATCTTTCTCGAAGCCCGGGATGAAACGCTGATTAAACGATTCAGCGAAACCAGGAGAAAACATCCACTGGCAATAACCACATCGATTGTTCAGGGGATTTCGGAAGAACGAAAATTATTGTATCCCATCAGGACACTGGCCGCCCATATTGTTGACAGCAGTAACCTGACCGTACACCAACTTAAGCAGCAGATAATCAAAATCGTTGCCCCTGAATCAGGTCCTGAAAAATTATTTATTTCCCTGATCTCTTTTGGTTTCCGCAACGGGATTCCAGCGGAAGCCGACATTGTCATGGATGTCAGATTCCTACCCAATCCTTACTTCACCCCTGAGCTGAGGGATAAAACCGGTCTTGACCGGGAGGTACAGGAATTCGTCGTGAAGCAGGAAACCAGCCAAACATTTTTTAATCACTTCAGCAACCTGCTACATTTTTTAATTCCCCAATACCAGGCAGAAGGAAAGACCTATCTGACCATTGCCATCGGCTGCACCGGCGGGCAACACCGGTCTGTCAGTATAAGCTGCATGCTGAAGCAAAAGCTTGAATCCAGTGGACACCAATTACAACTGGTCCACCGGGACATCCCCTTAGGAAAAGGAACCTCAGGAAAATGATCGGCATAATTATTGTCACCCACCACTCCCTGGCAAAAAATCTGAAGGAAACCGCTGAGCAGATTGTTGGGCCATTACCTGAGATAGAGAGTTTCAGCATCTCAGAGCAGGATGATGTGGAAAAGGTTAAAAAAAGCCTGGCAGCAGTTATTAATACAATGAAAAAAAACGGTCTCAAAGTCATGATTCTTACCGACATGTTTGGTGGCACACCTTCCAATATCAGCTTTTCATTTTTTGAACCGGAGAAAGTAGAAATAATTTCAGGGGTTAATCTGCCGATGATCTTAAAGCTGGCAACGGAGCGGCAGAAACAAAGTTTAAGTGAACTGACGGTGTATATTACTGAATATGGACGTAAAAATATTTTTTCGGCTATTGAATTTTTGGGAAAATGACAACTCTGCTTGTACGTGTCGATGATCGCCTGATTCATGGTCAGATTGTGGAAGCCTGGATACCATATCTCAATATCAACCAGATTATCGTAGCTGATGATGAGGTTTTCCACGACCCATTTAAAAAAAAGATCATGGGAATGTCTGCCCCTCCCATGGTAAAGGTTCTGATTAAAACCGTGGCGGATGCAGTCAATTATCTGAAAAATGATTTCCTGCACCCCATATCGGCATTTCGTACCATGATGCTGGTTTCTTCGATTGAGGCCACCGATCAGGCAGTGAAACTGGGGCTGCCTTTCAACCGCCTGAACCTGGGAAATATTCATTATCAAAGCGGAAAAACTCAAATTTCAGCTTCAATTTCCCTTAATCGCCCGGAAGTTTCTTTACTGGATGATATCAGTCAGCGGGGTATTTCTATCTTTGTTCAGCCGGTACCACGAATCCCCCCTCAGGATATCTTCCCTTTAATCAGAAAAAAATTTATGCTATCACCTGAATCGAAAGGCTAAAGGCTAATCGCTTAACTTAGGCATTACAATCTACCATTTGGCCACAGGCACCAGCAACGATCATAATGGATATTTTAGTTTCTCTTACAGCCGCGTTAAAAATTGCCGGAGTCGGAGCATTACTGAACCTGGATCGTACTGCCTGGGGACAACTAATGATCTCCCGACCGGTAGTGACTGCCCCGATTATTGGGTTGGCATGCGGGAATGCGGCAGTTGGACTACTTGTCGGCGTTTTGATTGAACTCCTCTGGATTAATGAGCTGCCGGTAGGCACTGCCATCCCCAGCGATGACACCCTGTTCGCCGCGGTAGCCAGCGGAGTTATCACAACTATTGTCACTTCCCAAAATGTAAGTAATCCGGTCAATATTGGTTCATTGATTTTCCTTGTTCTTGCAACCATGATTCCCCTGGCATCCCAGGGAAAGAAAATCGATATCATGGTGCGAAAATATAACGAGAAAATTTTAACGGAGATGGAAACCCGCCTGCTGGTCGGTAATCCTGAGCAGGCAGTTTCACTGCATTTAAAAGGATTGATACACTTCCTGATTTGCAACTTTTTGGCCATATTGGTCAGCAGCGCCATACTATTGCTGGCGATGCCATATCTTCATTCATTAATTCCTGCAAGCATCCGAAGAATTATGAATGGCTTGCTGATAATTTTCCCCCTGGTTGGCATTGCCACTCTGTTAGCGGGAATCCATAAAAAAAATATTCTGACACTCTTTATCTTGCTGGCTTTGGGCTTCAGCTTCTTACTGTAACCTAAGCTGAGCTATTAGCGGTTAGCCATTAGCAATTAGCTTTTAAAAATCATGGATTTACGTTGATTAGCAACAACACCCAACGGGTGAAGGTTGGTGGTAAACATTCGACTACGTTTTCAGAAAAGATAAAAATACTCTCACAGAGGCACAAAGTCACAGAGAACCCCAGTCATTTGCCCTCTGTGACTCCGTGTCTCTGTGAGAAATAATAAAAATTTGTCAATCTATAGACAAAGTCGAATATTTACGGTTGGCGATATTAAACATATTGTAATTATTGAGCTAACAGCTAACTGCTAAAAGCTAATCGCTTAATTTAGGTGTAACCGACATTGGGTCATTAACCTTTAGCTTTAGCTATCAACGTCTCACATTTTCAAACTGTCTCGATTGGGGTCAGTGCTTGATTACCGGCGGCAAGAAATCTACTTGAAAAATCAGAATCCAGACCCGCCGGTTGGCAAGCTTTGACCCCGTCGGAGAGGGCGAAGCAAAGCTGCAAACCAAGTGAGAAGTTGGAAGTATTTACCATTAAGGAAATTGCAAGCAAATGGAACATTCAGGTTAACCATGAATTTTAGCATACCCCTCGAGCAGCGAATTTTTCTGCGTAGCCTTTGCTGGCAGGCATCCTGGAATTTCAGCCGGATGCAAAACATGGGACTGGCCTACGCCATTTATCCCCTGTTGGATCAACTGTATGGAAATGATCGCGAGAAGCTGACAAGAAAAATAAAAAACTACCTGGATTTCTTTAATACTAACCCAATCATGGCGGCAGCAGTGCTTGGTATACATATCAACCTGGAAAAAAATGGCCAGGGTGAATACGGACTGCTGCTGGGAAAGAACCTGAACTCTCTCTACGGCGCCATTGGAGATGCTTTTTTCTGGAACGGGCTCAAACCGGCAATGGCGTCTTTAGCTGTTTTAATCTATTTTATTGGCGGCGGATTCTGGGCCCCATTAGCCCTGTTAATCGGGTATAATCTCATTCACCTGAGCATCCGCTACCTGATCTATATTCAGGGGGTCAGGCATGGACTGAATGTGGTCAGCACCATCCATCATTGGCAACTGCCGAGATTGAAGGTGATAATAAACTATCTGACCGCCGGATTATTGGCTCTTAGCATTCCGTTTCTCCTAAGGACGATGATTCCTGTCCCCACTTGTTTTAAACCTCTTTCGTTACTCACCGTCGGCATCATTTCCCTCTTTGCCTGGCGGATAAAACGGGGAATGTCAATGTTTCAGGCATTGCAGGGTGCAAGTCTGATAATACTTATGGCGATGATTGTAAACTATTGGTTTCGGTTCTGTTAACAACCAAAGTACAATATTACCATTCTGGGTCAGAGAAAACGGCAGGTGAATATCGGAAGTGAAATGAGATTATGTTAAAAAAAGAATTTATCATCATCAATAAACTGGGATTACATGCCCGGGCGGCTTCTTACCTGGTTAAAATTGCCAACTCCTTTGAGGCTGACGTCCACATCGGTAAAGATGAACTTCAGGTTAACGGCAAAAGCATTATGGGGGTGCTGCTGCTGGCGGCATCCCAGGGAAGCACCATTCAGGTGGAAACGAACGGCCCGGACGAAGAACAGGCTTTGGCAGCGCTGGATGAGCTGATATCGGATGGATTTGGTGAGCTGGAAGAATAATACCTAAATTAAGCGATCAGCTTTTAGCAGTTAGCTATTAGCTCAATAATTACAAGATGTTTAATGTCACCCACCTTCACCCGTTGGGTGTTTTACTAATCAACGTAAAGCCCTGATTTTTAAAAGCTAATTGCTAATGGCTAACCGCTAATAGCTCAGCTTAGAATAATAAATAGTTTCTATCCGTAAACTGCTGTTTCCGGATGAGCACTAAATAAACTTTCAAGAAAGCAGGGACCATGAATCAAACTGGTAACAATCAATGTACTTTACAGGGCATCGGCGTTTC
>JAYEKE010000091.1:0-3971 GCA_034660915.1 Pseudomonadota bacterium | reverse complement strand
AGAATAATAAATAGTTTCTATCCGTAAACTGCTGTTTCCGGATGAGCACTAAATAAACTTTCAAGAAAGCAGGGACCATGAATCAAACTGGTAACAATCAATGTACTTTACAGGGCATCGGCGTTTCTCCCGGAGTTGTCATCGGCAGGGCTTTTTTGCTGGACCGGGCCAAGCTCAAGCCAGCCATGGAAAAAATTCCCAGCGAGCAGGTTCAGGTGGAGATAGAGCGCTATTTAAATGCCATTGCCGCCGCCCGCCAGGAATTGCTTGATGGACATGAAAGATTAGTGGAAACATCAGCTGAAAACAACGGCAATCAAAAACATCTTTACCTGTTTGACGTTCATCTGATGATGATGGACGATAAAATGCTCACGGATGATACCGTTAAGCTGATTCGGGAAAAAAAGATTAGTGCGGAATGGGCCCTCAGCCTGAATGTGGAAAAAATCAAAAAGATTTTCAACCGCATGAATGATCCCTACATGAGGGAACGACAGTCCGACATAACCCATGTAGCGGAACGGATTCTGCGCCAACTGATGAAAAGTGAATATGACAACATCGAGAAAATAAGCAAAAACGTCATTCTCATCGCCCATGATCTTTCACCTGCCGACACCATGCAACTGAATTTAAACAAGGTAAAAGCCTTTGTTACTGATCTGGGTGGACGTACTTCTCATACGGCCATCATTGCCCGCTCAATGGAAATTCCCGCCGTAGTCGGGCTTGAGCGGGCCACGGAAATGATTAACGGCGGCAATCAACTGATAGTAGATGCCATTGACGGACTGATCATTGTTTCCCCTACCGCTGAACAAATACGTACCTATAAGGAAAAAGCGGAAAGGCATCGTTTTTTCCAACAGCAACTGATCCAGAATCGGGATTTACCCCCCCTGACCAAAGACGGCTATACTATTGAGTTGGCAGCCAACATTGAAAGCCCGGAAGAAGCAGAATCGTCAGTTTCTCATGGTGCGGGAGCTATCGGGTTATATCGCACGGAGTTCATTTATCTCAACCGAAGTGACCTTCCCTCCGAGGAAGAACATTATCTGACCTATAAAAAGGCCCTGCAAAATGCCGCGGGACAGGAAATTACCATCAGAACCCTTGACCTCGGCTATGACAAGCTTTCCAGCCATGCTTTTCATGAAGACACCGTTAATCCGGCTATGGGTTTACGGGGCATCCGCCTCTGTTTCAAACAAAAGGAAATTTTTTGCCAGCAGCTGCGGGGGATACTCAGGGCCAGCCATCATGGCAAGGTTAAGATACTTTTCCCGATGATCTCCGGAGTTCGTGACATCAGACAGGCCATCGGTATCCTGACCGAGGTTAAAGATGAACTGCGCCATCAGGGTATCTCTTTTGATGAAAACATTCCCGTCGGAGTCATGATTGAAATACCTTCCGCCGCCGTTATCGCTGATCTGCTGGCACCTGAGGTGGATTATTTCAGTATCGGCACCAATGATCTGATTCAATACACCCTGGCCGTTGACCGGGTTAATGAGCATGTTTCATGTTTTTATGAACCCCTGCACCCTTCCATCCTCAGGTTGCTACAGAATACCATCGAAGCCGCCCATGGCAATGGTATTCCCGTCAGTGTCTGCGGTGAAATGGCTGGCGAGCCTTCATATACTCTGGTATTGATGGGACTCGGGCTGGACCAGTTGAGCATGAATCCTCTTTCCGTTCCCTACATCAAGAAAATTATTCGCAGCAGTACGTATAAAGAAGCCCGTGAAATTCTTGCCAAGTGTTTGACCTTCAAAGTCGCCACTGAAGTAGAAGAGTATGTGGCTGAACAAATGCATCAGCGATTTCCAGATGATCTGCTGATGAATCTGAAAAATAATTAATAAATATTTCTAATGCGGGAACATATCCCGCAACCCAAACGGGCTTTATCGGCCCGCAAGTAAGTGCTCTTATCAGAACGTTTTCTTGTTTTTTAAACCAGAAAATAACCTGTAAGGCACTAATGTCACCAGCCAAAAGTAAAGGAGAATATCATGAGCATGCACGACTATCTCTTCACCTCTGAATCAGTCACGGAAGGTCATCCCGACAAAGTTGCCGACCAGATTTCCGATGCTATCCTCGATAATATCCTCGAAGAGGACAAGCATGGCCGGGTTGCCTGTGAAACTATGGTAACCACAGGCATGGCAGTCGTTGCCGGCGAAATCACTACCAATTGCTACGTTGATATCCCGGAAGTAGTCCGACAGACTATCAAGGATATCGGCTACAATGACTCATCCATGGGCTTCGACTGGGAAACCTGTGCCGTACTGACCAGTATTGACAAACAATCTCCTGATATTTCCGTCGGCGTCACCGCCGGCGAAGGTCTTTACCAGGACCAGGGTGCCGGAGACCAGGGCTTGATGTTCGGCTATGCCTGCAATGATACCCAGGAATTAATGCCCATGCCGATTGTCTACGCCCATCGCCTGACCAGGGAACTGGCCAGGCAGCGCAAGAATGAACATCTGCCTTTTCTCCGCCCCGATGGAAAATCCCAGGTAACTATTGAATATGTTGACCATAAACCAATACGTGTTGACACCGTGGTGGTTTCCAGCCAGCATACCCCGGATATTGCTTACAATGACCTCAAGGAGAGCATCATTGAGCAGGTTATTAAACCGATCATCCCGGCTGAAATGCTTGACCAGGAAACCAAATTTTTCGTCAATCCCACCGGACGCTTTGTTGTCGGCGGACCCATGGGAGATTGTGGCTTGACCGGCAGAAAAATTATCGTCGATACCTATGGAGGACAGGGAAGTCATGGGGGAGGCTGTTTTTCCGGCAAAGATCCTTCAAAAGTCGATCGCAGCGCCTCATATATGGCCCGCTATATTGCCAAAAATATTGTTGCTGCCGGAATGGCTGAACGATGTGAAGTCCAGCTGGCCTATGCCATTGGCGTCGCCCAACCGGTCAGCGTCATGATCAACTGTTTCGGCACCGGGAAGATCTCTTCAGACAAAATATCCGATCTGGTCAGAAAATACTTTGACCTGCGGCCGGTAGCTATCATTGAAAAGCTTGAACTTCTGCAACCCATCTATCTGCAAACCGCGGCTTATGGCCATTTCGGCCGTACGGAAGCGGGATTCACCTGGGAGAAAACTGACATGGCTGACATTCTGAAGAAAGGAGCCGGAATCTAGCGAAATTCATTGGCCAAACCACCTCCTGGTTTAAACATAATTCGGACAGATTAGGTGTTACTTGCATTCTGAATAAAACTTATTGACATATCAATAATAGTTATAGTAGTAGCTGAATTTAATTAAATAATTGCTCAGGTGCTCGTTAAGAGCTTAATCGGGAACCCCGTGTAAATCGGGGACGGGCCCGCCGCTGTAACCGGGAACGAAAGCCGTAAAGACCACTGACTGTCAGGTTGGGAAGGTGCGGTAAGTAGAGTGATCCGGAAGTCAGAAGACCTGCCTGAACAACAAAGCCGTTTCTCGTGGACAGAGCCAGGCTTGTAGCGCCTTAGAGGATAAAAAAGGGAAATCCCCGGGTCGAAACTTAAGTTTCGGTTCGGGGATTTTTTTGTTTGGGCGGCGAGTTAGGTTGGTGTCGGAATGACAAGACACCACAACCTTTAAACCTAAGTTAAGCGATTAGCTGTTAGCTTTTAGCTGTTAGCTATCAGCGTTTAGCCTTGAAAAATAAAGGCGTTACGTTAATGAGAAATAACACCCAACGGGTGAAAGTTTGTAAATAAATATTCGATTTTGTCTATAGATTGACAAATTTTTATTATTTCTCACAGAGATACGGAGTCACAGAGGGCAAATGACTCGAATTCTCTGTGACTTTGTGCCTCTGTGAGAGTATTTTTATCTTTTCTGAAAACGTAGTCGAATGTTTACGTTTGTAATAGCAAAACATCCTGTAATCATTAAACCTAAAAGGTACAAGGTAAAAGGTAA
>JAYEKE010000090.1 GCA_034660915.1 Pseudomonadota bacterium | reverse complement strand
GTTCCGGCATGGCTCTCGCTCATTCTCGCCGGCCGTCCATGGCCTGCCTGTGCGTGCCGCACGCAGACAGGCCGGCTTGTGAGGACACCGCTAAAGCAATGTCCCCGATTGTCCGCCGCGAATCACATCGTGTGATTCGTTCGGCGGCCAATACCGCCTGCCTGTCGGCAGACAGGCTATGAGCCAAGCCCGAACATCCTGCTAATATATCCCTGGCAATGCAAGTCAGAAAGTTGAGCTATTTATGTAAGCAGTTCAGCAGGCAATAATAGCTACACGGTTACCTCTGTTCCATCAGTTTTGTCAAGAAAATTAGCACATTGCCGGCATCTTGCAAACAGGCAATGAATATGGTAGAGGAATGGGACAACAGCTTAATTTTGCAAACGGGTATTTGTATGGACCTTGATTTCTGGCTTAATACATTTCAGAAACTGAGCGGTAAGATTGATGAACAGATGAAACAGTTCGCCGGCACTAAGGATGGCGCCCTGATTATCGGCAAGGGTGCCGGTGGTGACCAGACCCTGAAACTAGACAAGATCGCCGAAGATATCATCCTCGACAAACTCGAAATCCTGCATAATAATTTCGATCTGGAATTTATCCTGGTTTCCGAAGAGCTGGGTATTCGCAAGTTTGGCAATGATCCGGACACTCACATTATTATTGACCCCTTGGACGGCAGTTTCAACGCCCGCCAGGGGATTCCCTACTATGCGACCTCAATGGCCCTGGCTACTGGTAAAACTGTTAATGATGTGGTCCTTGGCTATGTCCGTAACCTGGCCAACGGAGATGAATTTCATGCCATTAAAGGGGCGGCTGCTTTTGTTAATGGTCAACAGATTGAAGGTAAGAATGTAGAGATTCCCCGGGCTTTTGTCTTTGAAGCGGCCCATAACAAGGCAGGCTTGAAACGGGTGGAACCACTGCTGGATATGTTTGAACGAGCCCGTTGTCTGGGCTCAACCGCTCTGGATATCTGTTATCTCGCTGCCGGGAATATTGATATATTTTTCTATCCCATCCCCTCCCGGACCATCGATTATGTGGCCGGCAAGGTCATCCTGGAGGAAGTCGGTGGTGTCATTACCGGCATGCTGGGTGAAAACCTTGATGAACTGACTCTTGACCTGGAAAAAACCCTGCCCATCCTAGCTGCCGGCAATCCCGTAACCATGAAAAAGGTGATGGATATTATTCAGCTTTCCCGCATTTAAACCTGATAATCCAGAGGATCCTCCAACCCGGCCGCCGCAAATCCCTGTAAGCGGAGGCAGCAGCTGTCACATTGACCGCAGGGTTTTCCCTGATCATCAGGATCATAGCAGCTATGAGTTAAGCCATAATCAACTCCGAGTTTGATCCCCAGCTGAATTATTTCATGTTTATGCAGTTCAATCAGAGGGGTATGCAGGCGAAAGTAGGGGGTTTTTTCATTTACTCCCCGTTTTGTTCCCAAATTTACCGCCCGTTCCATCGCCCTGATAAACCCAGGCCGGCAATCAGGATAGCCACTGTAATCAATGGCATTGACCCCCAGAAAAATATCCCGGGCTTCCAGGGTTTCCGCCCAGGCAACCGCATGGGCGATAAAAATGGTATTACGGGCCGGCACATAGGTTATGGGGATTTCAGCTTCATCAGCAGGAACCTGGTTCCTGGGGACAGCCAGCTTCTGGTCGGTAAGGGAAGAACCGCCTATCAGGTTCAAATCCAGGCGCAGGATTAAATGCCGCACTGCCGACAACGACCGGGCCACCCTGCTCGCCGCTTCAAGTTCACAATAATGGCGCTGGCCATAGCTAAAACTCAAACAATAGAGCTGATATTCCTGCTCGCGGGCAACAGCCCCTACGGTGGCCGAATCAAGCCCACCACTGAGCATAATAACCGCTTTTTTTTCACTCATTATTTCCCTCGATCCACCTCAGGCCAGATAATCCGATGCAGCTGCAGGTGCAGGCGAACCGGCAGGTGTTCCTGCAGGATCAGCTCCGCCAGCCGCGGCACACTCAATCTTTCCACTACCGGGCTGAAAAGAATTTCAACTGATTCAGGCAGCCGGTCCCGGATAAAATCCCGGCTCCACCAGAAATCATCCTCACTACAAAGAACAAATTTAAGCTGATGATTACCGCCAAGCTGCTGGTAGTTCTGCTCATAATTAAGGTCCACCATGCCGCTGCCCGGAGTTTTGACATCAAGAATAACCTGCACCCGCCGGTCAAGTTTGGAGATATCCCGTGAGCCATTGGTTTCCAGCAACACTTTTTTCCCAGCTGCATGAAGTCGATCAATCAGTTGATGAATCTCAGGCTGCAGCAGCGGTTCGCCGCCGGTAATTTCCACCAGATCCACGGGAAAGGATGATACCTGGTCCATGATTTCATCAATGGTTTGCAGCTTTCCATTTGACGGCTCCCGGGCATATCTGGTATCACAATACGAACAAGAGAGATTACAACCGGAACAACGGATAAAAACACAGGGGAGTCCAGAAAATGTGGACTCCCCCTGTATGCTGTAAAAAATTTCAGCAATACTGATCATATAACCTCGGTTCAGGTTGACATCCGGCTTCGCTTCCCTTGGAAGACTTTAAGCCCTTTCATGCCAATAACAATGGGGCTGGCAATAAAAACGGATGAATAGGAACCCACAATCACACCGATCATTAAAGCAAAGGCAAAATCATGAATGACCCCACCACCAAGGAAAAAAAGACTGGTCAGAACTAGGATGGTCGTTACTGAAGTCAGGATGGTACGGTTGAGGGTTTCATTGATGGAGGTGTTAATTAATTCTTCATATGATCGTTTCCCCGGTTGCCGCAGATTTTCCCTGATGCGGTCATATACCACGATAGTATCATTGAGTGAATAACCAACAATAGCTAACAAGGCAGCCAAGATGGATAAACTGAATTCCTTGTCCAGCAAGGAAAAAATCCCGACGGTTATAATCACATCATGGAACAGAGCAACCACCGCCCCCAGGGCAAACTTGAATTCAAAACGGAAGGTCACATAGATGAGAATCCCGACCAAGGCATAAATAATCGCCATAAACCCTTTTTGGCGCAGATCTTTACCAACTTTAGGACCTACCATTTCCACCCGGCGGATATCAACCTGGTCGGCGCCATATACTTCATCAAGGGTTGCTTTTATCTCATCCGACAGACCAACAAGATCAGATTTTGATTTTTCCACCCGGATTAAAAATTCCTCACCACTGGCCTTTTCAAACTGCTGAATAGTACTGGAACCAAGATCAAGACCTTTCAGCGCCTTTCGTATGTCGTCGGGGGTAGTCGGCTGACTGAACCTCACCTGTACCAGGGTCCCGCCGGCAAAATCGATCCCGTAATTAAGCCCACCATGGAACAACAGGGAGGCAATCCCAATCAGAATAACAACGGCTGACAAGGTGATAAAAAAAAACCTCCGGCCGACAAAGTTAATATTTACTCCCGGTTTTATAAACTGCATACACAGACTCCTTAAAAGAAAGGTATAAGGTTAAAGGTTAAAGGAACCGTACACCGTAACTAGATACTCAACTGCTTCACTGATCTCTTTTCCATAATCGAATCATACACCAGCCGGGTGACAAAGATAGCGGTAAATAAACTGGAAACAATGCCAATAGACAAAGTAACTGCAAATCCCTTAATCGGTCCGGTGCCATATTGGTACAAAACAATCGCGGCGATAAGCGTGGTAATATTTGCATCCATAATCGTCAGAAAGGCCTTATTGTACCCACCGTCAAGGGCAGCCCTGGTGGTTTTCCCCAAACGCAACTCTTCCTTTATCCGTTCAAATATCAGCACGTTGGCATCGACAGCCATACCAATGGTCAAAACAATTCCGGCAATGCCAGGCAAAGTTAAGGTTGCTTTTGCCAATGCCAGAACACTGAGAATGAAAAGCAGGTTCAATACCAGCGCCAGGTTGGCAACCAGACCGCTAAGATGGTAATAGATCACCATAAAAACCACCACCAGCATGAAACCGATAACCATGGAAATCAGCCCTTTTCTGATTGAATCATGTCCGAGGGAGGGACCGACAGTTCGCTTTTCCAGAATTCGAATAGGGGCCGGCAGGGCGCCGGCACGCAGGACAATCGCCAGATCACGGGCTTCCTTGGCATCGAAACGACCGGAAATCTGGGCTTTACCCCCGGAAATCCGTTCCTGGATTACCGGAGCGGAATAGACATGGTTATCCAGAATAATCGCCAGGCGGCGCTTGACATTTTCTGCCGTTATCCGGTCGAACAGTTTGCCGCCCCGGGAATTAAAATCCATGGCCACATAAGGTTCACCATATTGGGAATTAAAGCGAACCTTGGCGTCGGCAATGTATTCACCGGTCATCAGGGTCTTTTTTTCCAGGGCATAGGGAACCTGGCGAATGTTTTTTTTGGTAACCGGATCATATTCCTGTTGATAAAGAATCTCTATATCATCCGGAATATTTCCAGATTCAAGCTCCCGGGGATTAATTTTGTTACTTACCAGTTTAAATTCCAGCAGGGCAGTTTTACCAATCAACTCAATAGCCCGCTTGGTATCCTTGATTCCCGGCAGCTGAACCAGGATGCGATTATCAGCCTGGGGCCTGATTTCAGGTTCGGAGACCCCGAACTGATCGATCCGGTTACGCATGGTCTCTACAGCCTGTTCAACCGCCATTTTTTCAATGCGTTGACGTTCAGCGTTTTCGACTTTATAATTAAGCGATTGCCCCTGGGCACGCAGAAATTTCCATTGGGGAAATTCTTTGTCAAGCATAGACTGAACTTCCGTCATATCAACAGCATCAGCCATTCTGATCGACAATTCCCCGATTTCAACCTGTTTTACCGCGACAATATCCATCTTTTTATCATGAAGAAAACTCTGCATTCCTCCAGCTATCCGATCAGTTGTCGCCTCCATTGCTTTAGCAACATCCACCTCCATCAGCAGATGGATACCACCCTGCAGGTCCAACCCCAGATGGATCTGATCCGTAGGCAGGATTTTACCCCACCATGAAGGTAATTTATTGGTAACTGTCGGCACCATATAAAGAATCGCAAGAACAACGGTAACCAGGACAATCAACAAACGCAACTTGATACTCTTAATCATATTGACACATCTCCCGAAAAAAAACCTGATAAATGCTGACTACGACTGCTCACCCTGAAGGACAGTCATAATCTGGCCACGAAGAATTTTAACTCTGACTTTATCAGCCACTTCAATGGTTATGATACGATCGGTGATGGCCGTTATCTTGCCTACCAACCCGCCGGCAGTAACAATTTCATCTCCCCGTTTCAAGTTGGCCAGCAGGTTTTTATGATCTTTCTGTTTCTTCTGCTGGGGGCGAATTAGAAGAAAATAAAAAATCACAAACATGAGAATCAAGGGAAAGAAACCTTTTATTGCTTCCAGTCCACCACCTGCACCACCAGCAGCAGGATTTTGTGCCATCGCAAATGCTATACCTAACATGTGTCCAACTCCTTTATAAGTTTAGTTATTAAAAGTCTCAACTTTCTGACTTGTGTTGCCAGGAGACATGATCAGGATATTCGGGCTTGGCTCACAGCCGTGTCTGCCGACAGGCAGGCGGCATTGACCGCCGAACGAATCACCACGACGGTGATTCGCGGCGGGCACCTCACAGCTGCACACGATGTGCAGCGAGAATGAGCGAGAGCCATGCCGGAATATCCTTAAAACAGATTTTTTCAGCCCTGCCTGTCGGCAGACAGGTGTTTTTTCACAACTCAGAAAGTTGACTAAAAGTAATATCACTTCGTATGTGACTGACTGCTGATATCATAATTTAAAATAAAATTCTTCATAAAATCTGTAAATGAACCTTTTTCTATCTGAAACCTGATTTTATGCATTAATTGATGATAAAAATAGAGATTATGGATCGTGGCCAGCACGGAAGAAAGTATTTCCGCCGACCGAAATAAATGCCGTAAATAGGCCCGGGAGAAATTCTGACAGACATAACAGGAACATTGCTCATCAACGGGTAAAGAATCCGTACGATAGCGGGCCTGCTTGATAGCTAACGGCCCTTGCCAGGTAAAATACATCCCGTTTCGGGCGTTTCTGGTCGGCAGCACACAATCAAACATGTCAATACCGGCTGCCACTGAAGTGAGAATATCCTCGGGTTTCCCCACCCCCATGAGATAACGAGGTTGATTATCCGGTAATAAGGGCGCGGTGAATTGCACCATCTCATACATTAATGATTTTTCTTCGCCAACGCTCAATCCGCCCAGGGCATAACCATCAAAATTTATTTCCCGGGTCAACTCAGCGCTTTCACGGCGCAGTTCGGAAAACATGCTGCCCTGGACAATACCAAACAACAGGTTGTCCGACCGCTTCCGGGCGGTTTTACATCGTTCGGCCCACCTGGCGGTCAACTGCAATGAGCGCCGGGCCACATCATAATCAACCGGATACGAAGTACATTCGTCAAAGGCCATGATAATATCCGACCCCAGGATTTCCTGAATTTCAATGGCCCGTTCAGGAGTCAGAAGGTGACAACTGCCATCCACAGGAGAGCGAAAGGTAACCCCCTCCTCTTCCAGGGTTCTCAGGGATGCCAGGCTGAAAACCTGAAAACCGCCACTATCGGTCAGGATGGGTCCATCCCAGCTCATGAATGCATGCAATCCGCCAAGATCACCAATAAGCCGTTCACCAGGTCGCAAAAACAAATGATAGGTATTGGCCAGAATAATCTGGGCGTTTATTTCGTCATGTAGTTGCCGTGGTGTCAGCCCTTTTACCGTCGCCTTGGTTCCAACCGGCATGAAACATGGGGTTTTAATAACCCCATGACCGGTTTTCAGGCTCCCACATCTTGCCTGGCTGCAAGTATCGGTGGCTGTTAATGTAAAATGATTCATCAGATTATTAACATACCATCGCCATAGCTGTAAAAGCGATATTTTTGCCTGATTGCATGCTCATAGGCATTCATGATGAATTGATGGCCAGCAAAAGCCGCTACCAGCATGAGCAGGGTTGATCGGGGAAGATGAAAATTGGTGATCAGGGCATCAATAAGTTTAAATTTAAATCCCGGATAGATAAAAAGATTACAAAAGCCATCAGTCCTATTGGTTTTGGCATAGTATTCCAAGGCCCGGGTCACCGTGGTACCAACGGCAATAACCCGTTTTCCACCTGACCTGGTATCAGCAATCGCATCCAGAGTCGTTGCCGGAATCCGGTAAGATTCTTCATGTATTTGATGATCTTCAACCTTTGAAGCTTTTACCGGAACAAAAGTCCCCAGGCCAACATGGAGAGTCAAAGAAGCGGTCTTAACCCCTTTCTGTTTTATCCTGGTCAAAAGATCGGGAGAAAAATGCAGCCCGGCAGTGGGGGCAGCAACCGCGCCATCATTTCCTTTCCCGGCAAATATTGTCTGATATCGTTCCCGATCATTCTCGCTAACTGACCTCTTGATATAGGGTGGCAATGGCACTTGTCCGATGAATTCAATCACCGAACGAACGGTTTTTCCACCTGAAGCTGTCAGCTTAATCTTCCCCGGCTCAAAAGAAGAAGGAGTGATAACTTCTCCGACCAACATATCACCAAAAGTCAGTTCAAGCCCGGGCTTAACCGGTTTTGAAGACTTATAGAGACATTGCCACAACTCTTCACCGGCCTCCGGATCAATTTTCCTGCCGGGAATAAGGAATACTTCCACCTGCCCGCCAGTCGGTTTCAACCCCCGCAACCGGGCAGGGAAAACCCTGGTGTCATTATAAACCAGCAGGTCTTCTGCATGAAGAAAAGAACTAAGTTCAGAAATAAAATTATCTTCAATGATAGATCTCTGACGATTGAGAACCAATAACCGCGAGCTATCCCGTTGTTCAAGTGGATGTTGAGCAATCAACTCTTCCGGTAAGTTATAGGAAAAAAGATCTACATTCATAATATCAAAGACCAGGTTAATCAATTCCTCAACTTTCTGAGTTGCTCTAAAAACAGCGGAAAAAATCCACAGGGATGTTCCGGTATGGCTCTCGCTCATTCTCGCCGGCCGTCCATGGCCTGCCTGTGCGTGCCGCACGCAGACAGGCCGGATTGTGAGGCGCGCTAAAGCAATGTCCCCGATTGTCCGCCGCGAATCACAATGGGGGACAGTTTTAAAACTGTCCCCAACCAGGCGGCCAATTCCGCCTGCCTGTCGGCAGACAGGCTATGAGCCAAGCCTGAACATCCGGCAAATATATCCCCGGCAATGCAAGTCAAAAAGTTGAGTCAAATATAAACGGGTTTTTAAAACATAACTCAACTCGTAAGTCAAGATCTAATAAGTGTGTGGAAATATTTCCATACATCCTGCACACTCTTTCAATCAGTTTTCCGTAAGTTGATTATCTGCTAACCAGGAAGATATTATAAAAAAGGTGCAAGGTATAAGGCATTTTCCCTTCACCCTACACCGTACACCGTCATAATCTGCCATTAGAATTAAAATGATGTCCCAGATAGCAGTAATCGAGCAAAAAGGCAATTTTCTCAAAGTGCCTCAGGACATCTTGATAACATACAAGATGGCAAGACCAATCAGCATGATGGTGAGACCAAAAACTCTGAGGATATGCTCCGGTAATTCCTGCATGGTGGCAAGAACCCGTTTAATGCCGGCAGGGAAAAGAAAATACGGCATACCTTCGATAATCAGCGCCAGGCCTAAAGCGGCAATAAAGTATTTCATTGATCCCTTTTGATCACCTTTTCCAAGCCTGAATCTCCCGTAATTTCAGGTATTTTCTGATATATCTCGGCCTTTTTTTTCTGGTAGCCCTGTTGTTCATACAACGTTGCCAATCTCAGGACTGCAAGCTCACGATAGCGGCCGGAAACTCCATCCACCAACTCCTCATAAACCGGAATAGCTTCACCAAATTTCTCCTGGTGAAAATAACATTCAGCCAGAAAAAAAAGTGTCTGTCTATGCAAAGCCGGATATTTTTTTACCGGCAACCCCTGAAGCCAGAGAAGTGAAGGCATTGCCCGCTCATATTCATTCAGCTGGTAAAAATGAGTGGCCACGGTAAGTACCAGATGGGGATATTCTTTTAGCAGTTTTTCATCTTCCAGATTATCGAGAGAAAAGTCCCGAACAATGGTTTTGGCTACTGTCTGAAACTGCTCTTGTTTATCAAGCTTCAGGGAAATACGGTTCATGGCATCCAGTATTTTTATCCGGTATTCACGGTTGTCGGTCTGTTTATAAACCTGCTGCAAACCGTAAAACGCATCGGGATAAAGATGTTCTTGTTCCAAACATAAGCCATAATAATATCCGGCTTCCAGCAACGTCGGGGTTGTTTTCTTCAGCCGTCTGAAATCAAACCGGGAAGATAATATTTTAACCACATCAGCACATTGACCGGCAGCCAGTCCGGCATTGATGTACATCAATAAAGTATCTTCATTATCCTCTCCCGCTTGAGAAAATTTTTTCAGGAGCGGGGACAAGAACAACATACACTTCCCATAATTTTTCGCTTCATAATAAAGAGTGCCTAACAATTTCTGATGTCTTTTTTGTTCATTGAGTCCATCTTCAAGGGGAATAATCTTTTCCAGATACTTAATCAGTTCAGCTTGATTCTTCCCGGTCAAGAGAATATTCACCAGATGGCCATATGCTATCCGCTCTTGTCCCGGATTCAGATCATCTCGTAAAACCAATTGTTGGAGATAGCTATATGCTTTTTTAAGGTTATGCTGTTTATAATTTGCTTCACCAACCAGGTAAAGGGCTGCCGAAACCTCCTCTGAGCGGGGATATTCAGCCAACCACAAATCGAGGAAATGATTGGCAAGAGATAGCTTTGCGGTTTGCAAGGCAGCTTTAATCAATATTTTATAATAAAATATCTTTGCATTTTTATCCATCCCCGCAGCATATGCATGAAAATATTCTTTAAGCAATGGCACGGCAGCATCATATTTGCCGATCCGATAAGAGGATAATCCGGAAAAATAGAGCAACTCTTTGTTCTGTCCAGGGGCAAGCTGGGAATCTTTCAGCTTAAACAGCATTGTCGCATTATCAGCAGCAACATCAAACTTATTTTGATGAAAGGCCATTTTTATCAGAAAAAAACGGGCCTGGGATGCCAGTCGCCCTCGAGGATATGATTGTAATATTTCATGAAAATGTTGTCTGGCTTGATCAAAATCAAGTTCCTGAAAAAAGCAGATACCCAATTGAAAAAGCACTTGAGCCGGAGAAAAACCATATTTTTCCAGGACAACTTCCCCCCCCACTTCCGGCCAGAGCAAGGATGCATCCTGGCATTCGTCTAAATGGAGACAGGTAAGCAGCAGGATTAATTTAATTTGTGACCCATAGCCGGAATCAGGATAGGTAATCAGAAAATCTTCCAGTTCCTCCTTGGCAACTTCATAGAAACCATCCTGATAGGCACCGATGGCAACCTTGGCAATTTCTTCCTCAGACCGTTTTTCCTGTACTGCTGCGAGCGCAGAACCAACACCAAGCAACAGAATCAAAAATAAGACTGGAAGAGTTTTTCCCATATGGAATTTCTACGAAGCCATCAACGTTTCAGTTGGATATAATAAGTCAATTGTTCCATAAGCTGATTAAAACCGGGGAAATCCAGTGACTGAAGGCCATCAGACAAGGCACATTCCGGCTGTGGATGAACTTCAACCATAACCCCGTGAGCTCCCACAACAATTCCGGCTACCGCCATGGGGATTACCAGAGAACTTTTTCCGGTAGCATGCGATGGATCAACAATGATCGGCAAATGTGATTTTTCTTTGATCAGGGGAACAACAGCCAGATCCATGGTATTACGGGTTGCGGTTTCAAAAGTGCGGATCCCCCGTTCACATAAAATCACCCGGCTGTTTCCGGCAACCAGAATATATTCCGCCGCTGCCAGAAATTCATCAATGCTAGCGCACATTCCCCGTTTCAGCAGCACTGGCCGATCTATTTTACCCACTTCCTTCAACAGATCAAAATTCTGCATATTGCGGGCGCCAATTTGCAGTATATCAGCATATTTGCAGATTAAATCAAGCTGGCCAATCCGCATAACTTCAGTCACCACCGGCATATCATTGGCTTTGCCTGCCTCACTGAGCATTTTCAGCCCTTCCTCGCCAAGACCCTGAAAATTATGGGGACCTGTCCGCGGCTTAAAGGCACCCCCACGCAATATGTGAGCTCCAGCTTTTTTTACCAGTTCGGCGGTGGAAAAAACCTGTTCTTCCGATTCAACCGAGCATGGACCCGCCATTATAACCGGCGGGCATCCTTCTCCAACCTTCAGCTCACCAATGGTTACCACGCTATTCTCCGGACTGAAATCCCGACTGACTAATTTATACGGTTTAGTGACATGAATAACATGAGATACCCCTGGCAAGCGTGAAATCGCTGCATCTTCGACATAACCCTGGTTACCCACCACTCCGATGGCCACCCTCCCGGCTCCGGGAATAACCTTGGCTTGAAAACCCAGCTTTTCCACAGTTTCAACCACCTGGTCAACCTCTTTTGAGGAAGACTGCTTTTGCATGACAATTAACATACTTTCTCCCTGTTGGCAGAATATTGTTAAACATTGAAATTCTGCCATAAATGGACTGTACGGTCAAGGAGATAACACCAGAAGGAAAGGAATAATACTTGACAGCCGAATAATTTATACAGTAAAGCCACAAAAACAACTTTTTTTTGCCTTTCCGGAAGTAATTTTTATATGATCAGGATTATCAGCGTTGGCATTGGTGGTTTTTGCGGGGCTGTCAGCCGTTTTTTAGTAACCGGTTGGGTTCATCATTTTGCCGGCAGTGGCATGCCTTATGGTACTTTAGTGGTCAATGTCGGCGGTTCATTCCTGCTGGCTTTCATACTCCAGCTTTTCATTACTTATCCTGGCATTTCTCCCCAACTAAAGAGTGCGATAACCATTGGATTTCTGGGCGCATTTACCACCTTTTCCACCTTCAGCCTTGACACTCTGCATTTCATTGAACACGGAAACTATACTAAAGCAATAGTAAATATAGTCCTGAACGTGGTTATCTGTCTGGTTGCCGCCGGGATGGGAATGGCTTTAGGAAAGGCATGGCAGTAAGGATTTTCTTACTACTTTTGGCAGGAAGCTTTTACTCTCAGACGCTTAAGATTTTCTCTTGCCCGTGATATTGCGTCGTTTCAGAGTCTTTGGCTGATTGAAAACGCTTGATACTATGCTGCATCTCACCCAGCGCTTTTTTCATTTTCTCACAGTAAACATTTCTGCTGGAACTGCCATATGAACCAACTCTCATTTCTTTTTCCAACAGGTAGATATAACTTGATAAGGTCTGTAATGGCTGGTTAAGGCTATGAGCCAGGGTACCGGCCATTTCCGCCACAGTCTTGTCATGCTCAGCGGCCAGCATCCGTTTATTGAGCCGGTAAATGCGAATGGCCAGGGCCAGCTGTACCGCATACCCATTAAGAAATTCCACCACCATGGATGCATTATGCTGTTCCAGCCGGCACAAAGCCACGAACCCGCCGACAAAAGATGAAGAACCTGTAACCGGAACAAAAACGCCATCGGAAATCCCCAGTTCTTTACCGAACAATTGAGCCAGTTGTTGTCCCAGGCTGACGTTCTGTTGGTCTTTGGCCGCCGTAAACCATAATTCCTTCCGTTCTCCGCTGGAAAAAAATTTACTTACCCCCTCATCCAGTTCCAGCTTCAGATCCAGAAGTTGGCGATATTTCGCCGGCGTACCTTTAATAACCAGTTGCTTTCTTTTCCGATCATATAAAACAATAAATATTTTTGACATTCCCAGGGAAAGCTGAATATTTTCGAGCATCCGGTAAAAAGCCTCACCCAGTTGGAAGTTGCCAAGGAAATAGTTGTAAGTATTGAATAATGTCAGGGCTTTTTTGACCATTTCCGGATATGAATCGCCAAAAGAAACCACTGAATCATCGGTAACTTCCGGTTCTTCGTTTATTTTTCCATTATCGGCACCCTGAAAACCATCCTCCAGAAAGAGGCTGCCGATAAAAGTCCTGGCATCTTCATTTATCCTGACCAGCAAATCATCAAGTGGCAACCCGGGGAAACTTTTTCCTAAATATTCTTTAATCTGCGGCCGGATGATGAATTCATTCTTAGCAACCGTCATGGTTTTGGCCATCAGGTTGGCATAATAGATTATTTCACTAAGTTTAAGTTCCTGATCTGCAGATATTTTAACCAGTTTCCCTTCATAATGATGCCCAGTGATGGCATCCGTCAATTCATTTCCCAGTGTCCATTCATCAGCCAGCCATTTTCCCACTGTCAGGTGGTCATAGCCAAACACCATGCGTTCAGCTTCAAGTTCACTCAACCCCGTCCGGCAGACCTGTTCATATTCAGAAGTTTTCCTGGTGTAATTATACCAGAGTATCGGTTTGCCGATATCGTGAAGCAAGCCGGCAATAAAAGCTTTTTCCGACTCAATCCCGGGACTGAGATAAGTAATCAATGACCTGGCAACAATCCCGGTAAGCAAAGAATGATCATTATGCTGTTGAAAGAGCTGGTGTAAACGACCTCTATTCATGGGAAAAATGGCCAGGAATGATTCACTGACGCAAATCATGCGAATAGTTTCCTGCCCAAGAAGAGAAATCGCATGGCTGACGGTTTCAATTTTGTTACTGAACTGGTAAAAAGGGGAATTAGCTACTTTAAGGATTCGAGCTGTCAGTGAAGGGTCTTTCAATATCAACTCGCCCAGTTCATTCGCTGAACAACGATCCTCGGAAATCATTGCCAGAAGCCGGGTTATGATCTGCGGCGGACTGGGAATTACCAGGCTGATACTTTTTTTTTGCAACTGTTTCAAGTCAGTCCTCATTGACTAATATACTCCTAAACTGAGCAATTAGCCTTTAGCGGTTAGCTATTAGTTTAATGATTACAGGATGTTTTGCTATTACAAACGTAAACATTCGACTACGTTTTCAGAAAAGATAAAAATACTCTCACAGAGGCACAAAGTCACAGAGAA
>JAYEKE010000089.1 GCA_034660915.1 Pseudomonadota bacterium | reverse complement strand
CCCAAGTTCCTGGGCGATAACATTGGCTATGCGCAACAACACCACATCCTTCTGGCTGACCCCCGCCAAAACCTCCCGCTGATGATGACCGGCAATGGGCTGGACAATTTTTGGCGGAAATTTCCAGCGGGTCAGCAACATGGCACTGACTTCACAATGATCAATGCCGATAATCTCCCTTTCGATCCGGTGCAGTTTGATATGCTCTCCGGCATTGGCCTTTTCCAGCACTTCATTGAAAAGCTCAGGAAAAAACTGGTCCAGCACCACCTTACCCAGATCATGCAAGAGGCCAATAATGAAAAGATAATCGTGATTATCGTCCCGGGAATAAAAACGGCGACCCATATCCTGCATAACGGTGGCCACCACCAGGCTGTGCAGCCATAACCCGGAGGCGGAAAAATAGGCCGACTGCTTCCCCCGGGGAAAGTTTTTAATGACGCCAATGGAAATGGCCAGGGATTTTACCAGATTGAACCCCAACAAGGCCACGGCATGCTGGAGATCAGATATTTTTGAGGGGAAACCGTAATAAGCGGAGTTAGCCACCTTGAGCAGTTTAGCCGTCATGGCCGGGTCATGGGAAATGACCTCCTTAACATCTACGGCACTAGTTTTGGGGTTGTCCATCAGGCTCAAAAGTTTTGGAATCACGGCTGGCAGGGTGGGAAGTTCCTCAATCTTGGCATAGATTTTCCGATGTAATTCCTGTTTTTCCATCTCTGTCCACCCTGCATAAAAATATTATTCAGGTTATAAACTAACCACTTTCGCTTCCAGCAGGCCGTCCTGTTCCAACAATTCCTCCAGGGCAGCTTCAGAAACATCATTGTCCAGGGAAACAAAAGAAACCGCCTTGCCACCCATGATTCGCGACAGATTGAAACCGGCAATATTTATCCGATGCTTACCCAGAACCGTTCCCACGCGCCCGACGATCCCCGGTTTATCAATATTTTTAAAATAAAGATAACTGCCCCTGGCCACCATTTCCAGGTGAAACTGATCCAGAAACAGAATACGACAAACATTGTCGGCAAATACCGTCCCGCCAAGCAGATGCTCATCAACATCGGTTTTCAGGCGCAGGAGCAACAGATCATTATAATTTTCATAGGATGAGGTTTTAGATTCATGAATCTTCATATCCCGCTCTTTGGCCAGGTAGGAAGCATTAATAAAGGAAACCGTTTCCTTGACATTCTTTTCCAGGAAACCTTTAAGCCCGGCCACCGTAAAAGGCTGGAAACTGAAAGGAATGTCAAAAACCCGCTCGCCGAAATCCTCTTTAAACTTCTGACCCACCATGATAAATTCAAAGGATTCCGGACGGCCTTTGGAAATCTGGGCGGCCAAGCGGCCCATGGATTCAGCCAGATCGAAATAAAACTGCATCACCGGCGGCAGCTGGGAGCGCATAAAAGGAATATTGACCGCATTCTCATAAGCCAGGCCCTGCAGCGCGTTAATCACCTGCCTGGCAATAATCACCGCCACTCCTTCCTGACCCTCAACCGTATTGGCACCAATATGGGGGGTAACAAAAACATTATCCAGTTCCAGTAGTTTATGAGGTCCTAAAGGCTCCCGGCCAAAAACATCTACCCCGGCAGCAAAAACCTTCCCGGATCTGGCGGCTTCATAAAGGGCATCCTCATTAATAATTCCACCCCGGGCACAGTTGATGATGATAATCCCATCCTTCATAGAGTCAAACTCAGGAGCTGAAATCATATCTCTGGTTTCATCGGTTTTCGGGGTATGGACGGTAATCACATCGCTTAAACCAAGAACATCTTCCAAACGGTCATAAAGAGTAACTCCAAGTCCGGTAGCCTTGGCTTTTTTGATATAAGGATCAAAGGCAATTATTTTCATCCCGAAGGCTTTGGCCCGGGCAGCAACGCTGCCGCCAATCCGTCCCAGGCCGATAATTCCCAGGGTTTTACCATATAATTGTCGTCCCATGAATTTCTTCCGGGTCCATTCCACATGTTTCAGGGAGATATTGGCAGCCGGAATTTTCCGGGCGGCGGCCAGCATCATACCCATGGTTAGTTCCGTTGCGGCAATGGTATTGCCGGTAGGGGCATTCATGACAATAACCCCTTTGATGCTGGCGGCTTCAAGATCAATATTGTCCAGCCCGACCCCGGCCCGGCCGATTATTTTCAACCGGCCGGGATTTTCCAGCAGATCGGCGGTGATAGTTGTTCCACTTCGGGTAATGATAGCATCATAATCGCCTATACAGGCTTTCAGCTCTCCAGGGGGAATGCCCACCTTTATTTCAAGTTCAATCTGGCTCTCATTTTGAAGAATTTCAATGCCTTCAGGTGCCAGGTTATCGGTGATTAAAACTTTGTACAAAGCCATGTCAAACTCCTTATCTGGATATTTGAAAAGATAAAAAACAACCTAGCAAAAAGCAGTTTAAAGCGCAATATTAATTCACTGCTCAACTTTCTGAGTTGCTCTAAAAACAGTAGAAAGAAATTTACAGGGATATTCCGGCATGGCTCTCGCTCATTCTCGCCGGCCGTCCCTGGCAACACTAGTCAGAAAGTTGAGTTCGCTGGAAAGCAGCGGCAAAAAGCTTGAGTATCTCTGTCAAAATCTGGTAGGCAGTTGCAACTGAAATGATGATAAAAATTTAACCGAACAGGAGATATCTATCAAAGAGATTTTTTAGCGGCTTTGATTTTGGGATTGATACTGCCCTGGCAATACCACGGCGGCTGAATTGGTGGAAAACCTCCGAGGTCCGCAAAACCAACCTGGGAAGTTGAGAGATTAAATTCGACAGCTATCCTTTTTACATACTGGCAATTGAATTACTCCATTGACAGGCTTCACTATAGAGCCTGGGAATTGCAGCTTCATCGATACCCAACCGTTTGGCAATTTTTGCAATGGAAGCCCATTTCCCTTGTTCATAGGCAATACTGAGCATCAGGAATCCGGCCAGCAGTCCCTTCTTGTGAACCAACGCTGTAACCAAGCTTTCCGACAATGGCAATTTTTCCATCACCTTATCCATCGGCTGATCAATAATCGCATCAATCAGGGAAAACATACCGACGGTAAAAAGTTCAGCCGCTTTCAGCTGATATTTACTTTCCTTACCCAATAATTCACAGAATTTCCCCCTGATACAGGACAAGCTGATCAATTCATGTGGTTTACCTTCGGCAAGTGTGGTAATCGTCATCAGGGACATAAAACGCCGCAGCTCAGTCCCACCCATATAGACCAGGGCTTGTTTAATAGCTGAAATTTTACTGGGTTTGGCAAAAAAGGGTGAATTGATATAACGCAGTAATTTATAGGATATCCCCACATCCCTGACAATCAAGGCCTCCAGTTCATTAAAATCGAAATCAGGTTTGTTTATTTCCGCCATAATTTGCAGCTGGGCTATTTGCGAAGAAGGGATCTCCTTTCCCTTCATGATTTCGGGTTTACAAAAAAAATAACCCTGGAACAACTCAAAACCCATATCCAGAGCCAGCTTAAACTCTTCCAGGGTTTCAACCTTTTCCGCCAGCAGGCGGATATTTTTTCCCGCTAACTGCTGGATATAAGCTTTAATCTCCTCGGGAGAACTGAGGCGAAAATCAAATTTAATGATATCAGCCAGAGATATCAGCGGCTCCAGTTCCGGTGAATATTCAAAATCATCAAGGGCGATTTCGAACCCTTTTTGACCCATTTCCCGGCAAGCAGCAACCACCTCTTCTTCCGCCTGCACATCCTCAAGAATTTCAACAACGATATTTTCCTTAGGCAGCAGCAGAGGAACTTTATTTACCAGCAAATTACGGGTAAAATTGATAAAAGTTTTTTTCCCGCCGGCAATAACGTCCATCCCGATAGTCAAGATACTGTTGGCCAGAACCGTGTGAGTAGCCACATCACCATCAATATCCGCAGCAAAGTTAGCGGTGCCATCGCGAAAAAGCAATTCGTAGGCATATATTCGCTTTTGCTGATCAAAAATCGGCTGTCTGGCAACGTATGCATCCATGATAATATATCTACAATTCGATGTTAATATGACAAAATTGTGATTATAATTTAAATCATTATTAAAAAAATATCGGTTTTTTGTCTCAAAACTTTACTTTTTATCAATATACTGAAAACCCACTGACAATTTACCTGCACTTAGGGCCTTTAATTTTCCAAGCTCAAGATATTTGCTTTGCATGAGACAAAGTACGCTTTAGTCGGATGAACCAAAATATTTACTACAAAAGTATAGTGGCTGAAAGCAAGGTACTGGAATAGGAGCACTTTTTTCGTATACTCCCAAAGAACATCTGCTAAACCTTTAATATTCAACGGGTTAGGGTATTAAATATCTCCCGGAAGTCTATATAAGAGGATACAATGTACAAAGAATATATACACTAGGACGAAATAAACTAAATTCTCTTTTTCCCGTTTATCTCATTAAAACGAGTAAATCCAACAGGTTACGTAATAAGATGAGTTTTATTTCCTTGTTGGTACGTTTTATGCTTACTGTATATTGTATAAAGAATATAGAAGAGACATTGAAACCTTTAGGAGATGCATAGAAAAGGAGGAGTAAAAATGAAAACGACTATCTCAACAATCTTTTTGGTTCTGGCAGCTATCAGCCCAGCATTTGCCGCGGAGAGCGTAGTGGTTTACAAGAGCGGGATCCTCGTCATCGTTTTTGTTGGTGTCTGTGCGCTGATCGTTGTGGCCCAGTTGGTCCCGGCCCTTATTCTGTTCATGGGGTTCATCAAGGCCTTGGTAGCGGGGCGCGAAAAAGAAGGAGCCCCAGCGATCGAATCCACAACGAATGGGAATTAACAACTGTCTTGAAAAAAATCACCACATGATAGAGTACCAATAATAATCCTTACCACATTCTATCTTGTGGAGAAAAAACCAATAAATAACTTTACCTGATTAACACTAAACTCAACTTTCTGAGTTGCTCTAAAAACAGTGGAAAGAAACTTACCGGCATGGCTCTCGCTCATTCTCGCCAGCCGTCCATGGCCTGCCTGTGCGTGCCGCACGCAGACAGGCCGGCTTGTGAGGACACCGCTAAAGCAATGTCCCCGATTGTCCGCCGCGAATCACGTCGTGTGATTCGTACGGCGGCCAATACCGCCTGCCTGTCGGCAGACAGGCTATGAGCCAAGCCCGAACATCCGGTAATATGTCCCTGGCAACACAAGTCAGAAAGTTGAGACTAAAATTAAGCCAGAGTCATAATGGTGGTCGATCCGATTGATAATATATTCTATCGAAAAGAAATGATTATTTCTCACCGGGAAGAATGTGCAACCTGATTGGAATGGCCTTGACTACGTGGACTGGCGGTTTTATCGTTCCGCTTTGCATATGTATGAGCTTTACCGGAACTTTTTCAACTAGCTCCTGCACTTCGTGACCTTGAATAACCTCCGGGTTTATGCCCCCTTCCACGACGGGAAAAATTGACAAAGGTCTCTTCATCTTTATCCGCCGGGTTCTGCTCAAAACCGTCAACAACCTCAACCGCAATCTTACTGCCCAGCAGGTGCTCGATGGAACGGAGTAATTTCTGTTCATCGGCACTGACCAGCGAAGTAGCCATGCCGCTGCATCCCGCCCGGCCGGTACGGCCAATACGATGCACATAGTCTTCCGCCACGTTGGACAAATCAAAATTAACCACGTAGGGAAGCTTGTCAATATCCAGTCCCCGGGCGGCAATATCGGTCGCTACCAGGGTTCTAACCTTACCGCTTTTAAACTCTGAGAGAGCCCGGGTCCTCGCGGTCTGGCTTTTGTTGCCGTCAATGGCAGCCGCGCCGATACCACTTTTTTCCAAATAAGTGGCCAGGCGATTGGCACCGTGTTTGGTGCGGGTAAAAACGAGTGCCCTCTCCCATTCGCCATCCTTGATGAGTTGGGGCAGACAGTTTTGATATATGATACCCTTTGGCAGACACACTTCGGAACCAATCAGATTGGCCATTACAGGAGGAGGTGTTTACTATTCTTATTGCACAAAATCAAGTAAAAATATTGACATATCTGAGTGGCAACTGTTAGTAATACCTAAATTATGCGATTAGCTTTTAGCACTTAGCGATTAGCTCAATAATTACAAGATATTTAATATTATACATATTCACCCGATGGGTTTTGTTACTAATCAACGTAAAGCCCTGATTATTAAAAGCTAAATGCTAATGGCTAATAGCTCAGCTTAGTTAATGATTATAGTATTGGCTTTATGTAGCTTTCTACATATAATAGTATGAATTTTACGATGACTCCCAAACCAGCATCTCAAAAGAAGGAGGCAAGATCATGAAAAAACTGATTGTATTAATGCTTGCAAGCATAATGATTGTTACATCCGGAGTTGCTTTTGCCGACAAGTTGTATGTCGGTACGGACACTGCTTTTGTGCCTTTTGAATACAAAGGCAAGGATGGTAAGTATACGGGTTTTGATATTGATCTGTGGGCAGAGATTGCCAAGCGCATTGGGGTTGAATATGAACTGAAGCCAATGGATTTCAATGGCCTGATTCCCGGCCTGACAACCGGCAACCTTGACGTTGCCCTGGCAGCTATTTTCATTAAATCCTCCCGGGAAAAGAAAATCGATTTTTCTCATCCCTACTTCAGGGCTGGTCTGAAGGTCATGGTCCGGGCCGGCAATAAAAGTATCAAGTCTCCAGCTGATTTAAAAGGTAAAGTTGTGGCGGTAAAACTTGGCACGGCAACCGTTGAATACGTTAAGACTCTCGGAGCTAAAAAAATAGTCAAGTTCCCGAATATCGATCAAGCTTATCTTGAAGTTGTAACCGGCGGTGCTGACGCGGCAATGCACGATACCCCGAATGTTCTTTATTACATCAAGGCCGCCGGAAACGGCAAGGTTAAGGCTGTCGGTCCCGATGTTAAAGCCTCTCAATACGGAATCGCTTTTCCGCAGGGAAGTGCTTTGCGTGACAAAGTCAACGTTGCCCTTCTTGAGATGATGGAGGATGGCACTTATGCAAAGCTGTATAGAAAATGGTTTAACGCGGATCCTGAATAATCTGCAGGTAACGCCTTCATGATCCCTTCTGTACCCAAGCGAGCACAGAAGGGATCTTTTTTTGATAGCCATCGGTTTTGCTACTGGTTACAAATCCATCAATCTTATACGGACGGGATAACTTATGGGTTTTGAATTTTCAGTTATTACCGACTCTATTCCCGCTCTTCTTGTCGGGGCCAAATTGACCTGGATTATTACTATCCTGGGAATTGTCGGCGGCATGATTTTTGGTATTTCAGCCGGGCTGGGACGTTTAGCGGGAACTGAATACCTTGGGGAAACACCACCCGGAATCTTCAAGTCGATCAGTATCCTGATCCGCTACATTTCCGGCGCTTATGTCGAGACGATACGAGGCACCCCGATTATTGTTCAGGCCATGTTTATCTATTTCGCTTTCCCGATGTTAGTCAAGCTTCTCCTGGATATCGAGCGTTTTCGTATAGAAGCAGTTACTGCCGCCGTCATTACAATTGTTATCAATGCGGGAGCCTATATTGCGGAGATTGTCCGGGGAGCGGTCATGTCAGTTGACAAGGGTCTTTTGGAAGCCGGGATGTCTCTGGGAATAAATCGTTTCCAGCTGATCTTTCATATTATTGGCCCGATAGCCATTAGAAGAATGATCCCGCCACTTGGAAACCAGTTTATTATCAGCCTCAAGGACACCTCCCTTTTTATTGTTATCGGAGTCGGTGAATTAACCCGGCAGGGCCAGGAAATTATGGCGAGTAATTTCAGGGCACTTGAAATCTGGCTGACTGTAGCGGTCATGTATCTGATCATGACGACTGCGATAGCCACAACCTTAAGGTATTTTGAAAGAAAAATGAAAATGTTTTAGAATCATGGGAGTCCTATTCTTAACTCCTGAGCTGAGAGAAAGATGAATAATGCCGAGTATTATTGAACTGAAAAATGTCTGTAAATCATTTGGCCATAGGGAAGTCTTACATAATATCAACCTTTCAATCTCCACGGGTGAGGTTGTGGTGATAATCGGTCCGTCCGGTTCTGGTAAATCCACCTTGATTCGCTGTATCAACTGTCTGGAAATGATAACCGGAGGAAGGTTGATTGTTGATGAGATCAATATCCCTGCTGAACGACAAATGACACGTCAGATACGGCTGGAGGTCGGTATGGTCTTTCAGCAATTCAATCTTTTCCCGCATATGACTGCCCTTGAGAATGTCGCTTTCGGCCCCCAGAAAGCAAGGAAAAAAAGTAAAACTGAATCCAGGAATATTGCCGCTGACCTACTGAACAAGGTTGGTTTGGCTGAGTTTAAAGATAAACTTCCCGGACAGCTTTCCGGCGGGCAACAGCAGCGGGTTGCAATCGCCAGGGCCCTGGCGGTAAACCCCAAAGTTATGCTGTTTGATGAACCAACCTCGGCTTTGGATCCTGAAATGATCGGTGAAGTCCTGGATATCATGAAAAAGATTGCCAAAGACAGTGGTATGACCATGATTGTGGTCACCCATGAAATGGGATTTGCATCCCAGGTTGGCGACCGACTGATCTTTATGGACGAGGGTACAATTGTTGAGGAGGGGAAGCCAGAAGAAGTGATGAAAAACCCCCGATCGGAGAGACTAAAGGACTTTTTAGGACATGTAAAACACCACTAAATCAACTCATCCCAGAACAAAAAGCGGGGTATGAGTAGTATACAAAAAAAGGCCATTTCTCTTACAAGAAATGGCCTTAATAGTCTGGCTCCCCGTGTGCAACCCTCTTCATAACCGTTCTCTTTCTCCGGAAGTTAACCGAAATCCTTCAATATCAACGCGTTATCAAAGATCAGGCTGCTCCCGATGATGCGGAAGCGGCGTCAACTCAATTTTCCAATTTTCTGGTTTCACACTTCATGTCACAACTAATGTCATAGCATGTCACAGCTCGACATTATTCCACGCCAATGGTTTAATTCCGGTTGTTTATCAAGTTGACGATCAGCTTGACCATGGTCTCTTTATCCGCAGGATTGCTTTCTGCGATCATCAGCGTGATGGCCACCAATGCGTTATCGGCAATCCGCTTGGAGCCATCTTTGCTGTAAAGCGATGAACAGGGCTGCGGCGATGCGTTTGTTGCCGTCGCTGAAGGCGTGGTTTTTGACCACGAAGTAAAGCAGGTTGACGGCCTTTTCCTCGATGCTGGGATAGAGATCCTCACCGCCATAGGTCTGATAGACGGCACCCAGGGCGCTTTTAAAGCCCTGATCCTTTTCCAGACCGAATAAGCCACCGAACTCCGTTCCCATGGCCTTGACGATTTCCATGGCCGCCTCATATGTCATTATAAATGGTGCCGGGCGCGTTACCTCCTCGATGGTCAACGTGCCGTGGTCAAATCGGTCCAGGGTCGTCAACGCATAGGCATAATCAGTGATGACTTGCAAAAGCCCTTTGGCTTCATCCAGACCGATGGCTTGGTGAGCCAACGTTTGTTCTAAAAGGCCGACAGTGCGCCGTAAATCAACCAGTTTTTGTTCCTGTTCCCGCAGCCGCTTTTCGTTGAGGGTGAATCCCCTGATCAGGTGCTCCCGCAGCACATTGGTAGCCCAGATTCGCAATTGGGTGCCGCGCCTGGACTTGACCCGGTAACCAACCGATATGATAACATCAAGATTGTAAAAATTGACCTTACGGCGAACCTGCCGGCCACCTTCATTTTGAACTACCGAGGATTGCTCGGTAGTTCCCTTTCGGGTCAACTCGCCTTCTTTGTATATGTTACGGACGTGCAGGCCGATGGTGTCCGTATCCTTATCAAAGAGTTCGGCCATCTGACGTTGATTGAGCCAGACCGTTTCCTGTTCCAGGCGCACATCCAGCGCAGCCTTGCCGTCCGGCGATCGATACAGAATGATCTCGCCTTTATCGGAACTTGCTGTTTTATCAATTTTTTTTGCCATCAATCCGTTCTCGGAATATAATTTTCTTAGACAACTTTTCTTTCGCTGCCCAATTCGCGACCCAATTCATTCGACATTATCCAATTGCCATACAGCGGATTTTTGCCACCGGGAGCATGAACCCTCAATCATCCGGCCCCCGGTGGGCGGTTGCGTCTTCGTCGACCCAATCTTCCTCGGTGTAGGACATGCCCTTTCGCCCCGGCACCTTGCGCGTCGGTCCGGCCTTGTAAAGAGCGCAGCTTTTCGGTCCGTAACAGAAGGTCTCGAACCGGTACCGTTTCTTGGACGGATTCCAGTGGTCGATGATCATCTCCACCGGCATGCGACAGCCCCAGATACAGGTCATGCACTTGGCGTCATACGTCCAGGTGTCCAGACGCCGATGCCCACGGCTGCGATAGGTTTCAAGGTCGGGCGGCACACCGTGAAACGGTGGACCAGCCGGGAAATCACCTTCAGCATCATTTATTATCTTCAGACCGCTTGCCTTGTAGAATCCGGCCGTCTCAAGCCACGGATACGGCTCAACTTTTTTAGGTGCGCCGGTGACGATATCCTCGAACCCGGCCATAAATCCCTTCTTGCGAAAGTGCCTTTTGCGCTTCGCGGGGCTCATGGCGTCCCTTTGCTTGTCACTCGACTTCACGATCCTCCCAGGCGGTTTTCCCCTTCACCTCGTCGATGAGAAACCGCACGCCCTGGTTGTCGGACGGGTTCAGCCAGAGCATCTTCTCAAAAATGTGCTCCGCCTCGTCAAAGCGTCCAAGACGCCAGAGACACAATCCATAACCGTGCATACAGCGCAGAAACGGACGGTTGTCGATCAGGCCCCACGCCAGCACGCCGGTAAAATCGTTACCCAAAGACAGCTCGCCGATGCGCAAACCGACTTCGTAATGCCGGATGGCATCATCGGGATGGTGGTCAAAGATGAAATTGCCCAGATGCGAATGGGCATCGAGGCAGCGCAGGTCCTCCTGGCACAGCTCCATCAATATCTTCATCGCCTCTGCCCGCTCACCGGCATCTTTGAGATCGCTGGACCGAGTGATGGGGTCATTGAAAGGATCGTCAGAGTCCTCGCCGGGCAGCACCTGTTCCATATCGAACATGGGGCGGGGGCCATGGGCGATGATCGGCTTAGCCCAATCTTCGATGGGGTCGTCTTCTTCTCCCCAGTACGCTTCCTTGGGGTCCCACAGGCCCATCTCTGCAAGCCCCAAAGGCGCCAGATCGAGGGCCTTCACGTCGATCCGAGTCGACTGAATCTCGCCGGAAAGATACGGATGACCGCCATAACGCCACTGTTTTCCTGGCTTGACCGTGACGATGGCGCCAGGCACCACCTCCCAGAGACGGCTTGCGCGCAGGGTAATGATCCGGTCGCTTCCCAGCAAACGGCACCGGGCGGCCCGTTCCTTGACCGCTAACGCAACCACTTCGACCGGTTTGCTCAGGTCGATGTCATCGTCTGTTGCCTTGTGCTGCCTGCGCCGTCGAGAGGTTTTTTGCGTCCCAGCTGGGTAAGGATCGAGGTTGAGCCACCTGCGGTAGGCGGCGATGTAACGTGCCCCTGCCGATGTTTGCGGCAACACGACCTCGGAGACTGCAATTATATATTCCGAACCGTACTCCCGGCGGCACTTTGCCGTCAGACCACGCCGTTCATTGCCGTCGTAGTCCACCGCGATCACCGAAACCGGTTCCCCAATGACGAAACCGTCGACCGGCAGGGCAACGTCATCCTCAAAGGCCTGCCGAAAGGCCCAGAGCTGTTCATCATCGCTGTATGCGTCGACGGTGATTTTCTCAATAAGCTTGTCCAAAACTTCGAGTTCCTTAACACCTTTCTTGCTTCTCGTACCCATCTTTTATTGATCCTTCCAGATACCGGATTTCACCAGCCGTTGAATCAGCGCTTTGCGCCGCAGGTGGCCGGCCATGAATTTCTTCAATTCCCTTTGGAATTGCTTTTTAGTCGCAAACAGGTCATAGGCTTCGGCGATGTCGACGAGTATGCGGCAGGCCTCGTCATAGCCCCGCCCCGATCCGCACTCGACAGGTTCTTTGACCGACGCCCAGGCCTTGGGAAAATCGCTGGACAGATTCTTCAGATACGCCTTGCGTTTCTCACGTCGCTGGATCTCCCGCCGCTTGCGGTCACGTTTTTGTTTTTCCAACCGGATCAGACGCGCCTTTTTGGCGTTCTGCCGCAATTTTCCCACCGTACGCCGGGGTGCGTCTGTATCGTCCGTCTGTGAACCGCGCCGCCATGCCGCGTACCGGTTCCTGATGGTCCGTTCGGCCTGCTGCCCCTTGCCCTCCAACAACGGTAGCGCCGTCTTCGACTGCCCGCAGGATGTCGTATTTATCGATGTAGTCGCCGAAGACCGCCGGCGTGCTGCGGTCGTCACGTTCGATGGGCGTACCCGTAAACCCAATGAAGGACGCATTCGGCAGAGCGTCGTGCATGTGGCGCGCGAATCCGTCGATGAAGTCATACTGACTGCGGTGCGCTTCATCGGCAATGACCACGATATTCCGACGAGTTGATAATTCGGGGTATTGCCGGCCCTTCTCGTCAGGCAGAAATTCCTGAATCGTCGTGAAAACCACCCCGCCTGAAGGAACCTGAAGCAGCTCCTTCAAATGTTCACGGCTTTCCGCCTGAACGGGTGTCTGCCGCAGAAGATCACGGCAGGATGAAAACGTGCCAAAGAGCTGATCGTCCAGGTCATTCCGGTCGTTTATCATCAGCAATGTAGGATTCTCCATGGCCAGATGACGGATGATCTTATCGGCAAAAAACGCCATCAAAAGGCTCTTGCCGCTTCCCTGGGTATGCCAGATCACCCCGATACGGCGACCACCGAAGTGATCGGTTCCAGAGCCATAAGCGGCCTGCGGCTCGCGCACCTCATACTGGTTGTACGCGTCATGCTCCGGGAAACGGGCATACAGCATGCCGACAAGGTACATTCAACCGCTTTGTTGACCGCATGAAACTGATGATATGCCGCCGCTTTTTTGGCAATCGCGGCTCCGTCATCATCGAACACGACAAAATTCAATACAAGGTCGAGAAAACACCGCTTTTCAAAAACCCCCTTGAGCAGCACTTCAAGTTCCACAGAGCCTCGCGGAGCGACTTCTTTGCCATCAATCGTGCGCCACGGCATGAACCGGTCCCAGCCGCTGGTTAGCGTCCCGCCGCGGGCCTCCAGGCCGTCGGAAATGACAAGCAGCTCGTTATAGATGAAGAGACCGGGGATATCACTTTTGTAGGTCTGAAGCTGGTTGAAGGCATGGCGGATGGTGGCCTTCTCATCTGCGGGATTCTTGAGCTCGATCACGCCCAGGGGCAGGCCATTGACAAAAACCACGATGTCGGGCCGCCGGTTTCTACGGTCCTCAATGACCGTGAACTGATTAACGGCGAGCCAGTCGTTGTTTTCCAGGTCTTCAAGATCGAGCAGCCAGACCTTGTTGTGCACCTCGCGGCCGTCCTGCATGTAGGAGACATCCACGCCGTCGGTCAGCATGCGATGGAAACGCCGGTTGTTTTCGATCAGGCTGGGCGAGTCGGCCCTTGCAATTTTCCGGACGGCCTCTTCAATGGCATCCGGCGGGATGTTCAGATTGATATTTGCGAGTGCGATCTGAAGCCTTCCAATCAAAACGACCTGGTCGTAATCCCCGCGTTCCGCCCCCGGTTCTCCGGGGCTGATTGCGGGTCCGGATTCGACCGCATAGCCGAGGCTCTCGAACCAGGCCAATGCTGTTTGTTCGACGACCGATTCAGTAATCTTGGCCGGTTCGGTGGTCATGATTGCCCCTTCTGTTGCACCGCAGGTGTTTCAAAAATGGAAACATCTGGATTTTCCCGGTCCAATTCCCATTTTTGGGGATTGTTGACGATGTATTCCCGAATTCGGGTGAATTCGTTTTCGTTACGGATGATGTGTTCGTAATAATTACGTTGCCATAATTTGCCGGGATATGACGGCCAACCGCGTTGTTTGACACCGATTGTATATTCATGCGTGGTAATGGATTTGAATGCCTGAACAATGCGCCCCACCGTATCCGGTAACGTTCCCCGCGGCCTTCCGTTTGGGCCGGCCGTGTTTGTGCCAACCACGTAGGGGCGAACCTTGTGTTCGCCCGTTTTGGGGTCGCCCGTTTTGGGGTCGCCCGTTTTGGGGTCGCCCGTTTGGGGGTCGGTCGTTTTGGG
>JAYEKE010000088.1 GCA_034660915.1 Pseudomonadota bacterium | reverse complement strand
AATTTGTGGTTATGAATATGCAACATTATAACTTTCTTCGTGAATGTGAGCTTGAAGCCGCGTTACATGAAACCAGGGCCGATTATCAGGCCGGCAAATTTGTTAGCGAAGAGGTTGAAAAACATATAAAACGGCTGAAAAATGAGTTATAAACTTATTTACACCGACAGCTATACAAGAAGAACAAAGAGGTTTTTCAAAAAACATCCAGAGCTGATATCCCAGTATGAAAAAACTCTCAAAATACTAGAGATAAATCCTCAACATCCCTCGCTGAGATTGCATCGATTGAAAGGGAAATTAAATAATTTACACTCGGTGTCCATCAATATTTCTTACCGCATCACTTTGGAATTTTATTTTATAGAACAAGAAATCATTTTGGTAAATGTCGGTCCTCACCATGAGATCTATCAATGAATATCAAAACAGTATGCTTCCTGGTCGCTTTTCTCCTCCCCATTGCTACCTGGTCCTAACCCGGTTTCCCGTCTATTCCACCCTGGAAACAAGTAAATCCCCGATCGCTAATGATTTTCCTAATGGATTGAACGTTTTCCACTGGCATGGCGACACCTTTGACCTTCCCAAAGGAGCCGTCCACCTTATGCACCGCCAGGCATGTGAGAACCAGGCTTTCATCCTGGGAGACCGGGTTCTGGGACTTCAGTTCCATCTGGAAACCACAATGGAAAGCGCTGCTTCCCTGGTACAGAACTCCACTGACGATCTCCGACCTGATACCTTTGTCCAGGATGCAGAAACCATCCTCCAAGGGGAGGAACGTTTCAATCGCATCAATCAGTCCATGGAATCCATCCTGGAATATCTGGCAGGAATTACTGATAACCGGAGATAGATTTGAAATCTGTTCCTATCACCCTAACTCTTTATGATAACTTTGCAGGGATTTCACCAATGCCTCGCCTTTTTTCCGCGCCGCTATCCCTTTGGCGGCCGCCAAAGCGGCAGCTGGAGTGGTAATAAATGGGATCTTGTAGTTAATTGCCGCCTGGCGAATATAAGAATCATCCTCATGGCTGCTTTTGCCCCTGGGGGTATTGATAATCAACTGGATTTCACTATTTTTTATGGAATCGATAATATTGGGACGCCCCTGTTTCAATTTCAAAATTTCTGTGGCTTCAATCCCCTGTTGCCGCAGGAAACGGCTGGTTCCCTCGGTGGCCAGAATTTTAAATCCCAGCTCACTAAACTGCCTGGCCGCGGCAATAACCCCTGGTTTATCCCGCTCGGCCACCGTAATCAAGACGTTCCCCACTAAAGGCAGGACTGACTGGGTAGCCTCCTGGGCCTTGAAGAAAGCCATGCCGAACGAATCAGCCATCCCCAACACCTCGCCGGTAGACCGCATTTCCGGACCCAGAACCGGGTCAACTTCAGGAAACATGTTAAAGGGAAAAACAGCCTCCTTGACCCCGAAGTGGGCAATAGGTTTTACCGCCAAGCCTAAATCGGCCAGTTTCTTCCCCAGCATGACTTCAGTTGCATAGCTGGCCATGGAAATGTTGCAGACTTTTGAAACCAGAGGGACGGTTCTAGATGCCCGGGGATTGGCCTCCAGAATGTATACCGTATCGTTGGCGATGGCATATTGGATATTCATCAAACCGACCACCCCCAGTTCAACCGCAATCTTCCTGGTATACTCTTCAATGGTTTCTATGTGTTTCAACGGGATACTGACCGGAGGAATAACGCAGGCCGAATCCCCGGAATGAACACCAGCAAGCTCAATATGCTCCATTACCGCCGGGACCAGGGCATCAGTACCGTCAGCAATGGCATCGGCCTCAGCCTCGATGGCATTTTCCAGGAACTTATCAATCAGGATCGGCCGTTCCGGTGAAACATCGACGGCGGCCATGACATAGTGACACAGCATATCTTCATCATGAATTACTTCCATCGCCCGACCACCCAGCACATAAGAGGGCCGAACCATCAGGGGATAACCTATGTTTGCAGCTATCTCCAGGGCTTCAGGCAAAGTACTGGCCATTCCCGATTCCGGCTGGGGGATACCAAGTTTAAGCATTATTTGCCGGAAACGGTCCCGATCCTCAGCCAGATCAATGCTCTCCGGAGCCGTTCCTAAAATTTTCACCCCTGCAGCCTCCAGTTCATTGGCAATATTCAGCGGTGTCTGGCCACCAAACTGGACAACCACACCTTCTGGCCTCTCTTTTTCGTAAATGCTCAAAACATCTTCAACCGTCAGGGGTTCGAAGTAAAGTTTATCGGAAGTATCATAGTCGGTAGATACCGTTTCCGGATTACAATTGACCATGATCGATTCGTAGCCGGCTTCGCGGATGGAGAATGCCGCATGAACACAGCAGTAATCAAACTCAATCCCCTGGCCAATTCGATTAGGCCCCCCGCCAAGAACCATAATTTTGCGCCGGTTACTGACTTCAACCTGGTCCGGAGCATTATACGTTGAAAAATAATAAGCCGCATCTTCAACCCCGCTCACCGGCACCGGCTCCCAGCCTTCACAGATACCCAGATTTATCCTGTGCTGGCGAATATCCTCTTCGGCAACTCCAAGAATCCGGGCCAGATATTTATCGGCAAAACCATCCTCTTTTGCCTGGCGCAGCAGATCATCAGGCAACGACTTCCCTTTGTATTGCAGTACCTGTTCCTCCAGTTGCACCAGTTCCCGCATCTGCTCGATAAACCAGGATTTAATATGGGTAATAGCATACAGTTGTTCGGCTGTTGCCCCCTGACGTAGAGCCTCATAAAGAATAAACTGCCGTTCACTGCTGGGTTCCTGCAGCTGCATCAATAGATCTTCCAGCGGAAGATCATGGTAATTTTTCGCAAATCCGAGGCCATAGCGGCCAATTTCAAGGGAGCGAATCGCCTTCTGGAACGCCTCCTTATAATTTTTACCGATGCTCATCACCTCGCCGACCGCCCGCATCTGGGTACCCAGTTTATCCTCGACGCCGGCAAACTTCTCAAAAGCCCAGCGGGCAAATTTGACCACCACATAATCCCCGGAAGGGGTGTATTTTTCCAATGTACCGTCCCGCCAGTAGGGAATTTCATCCATAGTCAGGCCGCCGGCCAGGAGGGCGGAAACATAAGCGATGGGAAAACCGGTAGCTTTTGAAGCCAGCGCTGAAGAGCGTGAGGTACGGGGGTTGATCTCGATCACCACCACCCGACCAGTTTCAGGGTCATGGGCAAACTGGACATTGGTGCCTCCAATCACCTCTATGGCCTCAACGATATCGTAGGAATATTTTTGCAGGCGGTTCTGCAACTCAGGAGCAATCGTCAACATGGGTGCCGTACAGTAAGAATCACCTGTATGAATTCCCATGGCATCAACATTTTCAATAAAACAAACGGTAATTTTCTGATTTTTGGCATCACGCACCACTTCGAGCTCCAGTTCTTCCCAACCCAGAACCGACTCCTCCACCAGAACCTGATTCACCAGGCTGGCGGCCAATCCACGGGCACAGATGGTCCGCAACTCATCAACGTTATACACCATTCCGCCACCAGTACCGCCCATCGTATATGCCGGTCGGAGAACAACAGGATAACCAAGCTCTTTGGCTACCCTTTCAGCGTCCTCAACCCGGTTGATCGCCGTACTTCGCGGCATCTCAATTCCCAGGCTGTCCATAGTTTTTTTAAAGGCGGTTCGATCTTCGCCCCTTTCGATGGCATCGATATTCACCCCGATAACCTTGACCTCGTATTTTTCCAGGATGCCGGCACCGGCCAATTCCGAAGAAAGATTGAGAGCCGATTGACCACCCAGGTTCGGCAACAAAGCGTCAGGTCGCTCGGCAGCAATAATCTTCTCTATGGTCCGCAGATTCAGGGGTTCAATATAGGTAACAGCCGCCATCCCGGGATCGGTCATAATCGTCGCCGGGTTGGAGTTGACCAGTACAATCTCATAGCCCAGGGACCGCAGGGCTTTACAGGCCTGGGTACCGGAATAATCAAATTCACAGGCCTGCCCGATGATGATCGGACCTGAACCAATAATCATTACTTTGTTGATATCTTCACGTTTTGGCATCGACACTTCCCCCCCTAAACAGAATCAAATTGAGCGGTTAGCCCTTAGCGGTTAGCTATTAGCTTAATGTTTACAGGAATTTTACTGTTAAAAACTGGCAGCTGTTGGACCCGCATTCCATTAACATAAAACCTTAACTTTCCTCAACTAAAACTAATGGCTAACAGCTAATCGCTTCACTTAGATAATAACCTGCAACATAGCATTTGCCTTGACAAAACTCAATAAAACATAAATCCGGATTAAAAGATTTTTTGCTTATTTTTGACAAAAAAGGACGGACTATAATAGTCAGCGATTTTTTGTTAACACTTAAACCAACACCTTCACTCAACTTTCTGACTTGTATTGCCGGGTAACCATTACCAGATGTTCGGGTTTGGCTCATAGCGGTATTGGCCGCCTGGGGTGGATGGTTTTCAAAACTGTCCCCCATTGGTGATTCACGGCGGACACCCGGGGACATTCTGCAAAGAGTTTTAGTAATTGAAGAAAACAATTTTTCATGCTAATACGGCAAAAGGTTGCCGCAGAATGTATTTTCAAATTTGAAAACCTACATATTAAAAAGGAAAAAACTATGAGGAGCGTAAAAGAGTTTATGGCCGTGGTTGTTCGCAAAAATCCTGGAGAGATCGAATTTCATCAGGCGGTTGAAGAGGTAGCTGAGTCTATAGCTCCGTTTTTAAAAGAAAATCCCCAGTACGAAGAGGCAAATATTATAGAAAGAATGATTGTTCCCGAAAGAGTACTGATTTTCAGGGTGCCCTGGCTTGATGACAAACAGAAGGTACATGTAAATGTCGGCTACCGGATCGAGATGAACAGTGCCATCGGTCCTTATAAAGGCGGGCTTCGTTTCCATCCCAGCGTTAACCTGGGTATCCTTAAATTTCTGGCCTTTGAACAAGTTTTCAAAAACAGTTTGACCACATTACCCTTGGGCGGCGGCAAAGGCGGCTCTGATTTCAATCCTAAGGGGAAATCAGACACGGAAGTTATGAGCTTTTGCCAGAGTTTTATGTCCGAACTTTTCCGGCATATTGGTGAAAATACGGATGTTCCGGCCGGTGACATAGGTGTCGGAGCACGTGAGATAGGTTTTCTCTTCGGTCAGTATAAAAGACTGAGCAACGAGTTTACCGGTGTGCTTACGGGTAAGGGTAGAAACTGGGGCGGCAGCCTGATCAGGCCTGAAGCTACCGGCTACGGCTGTGTCTATTTTGTTCATGAAATGCTGAAAACCAGAGGAGAAAACCTTGAAGGCAAAACCTGTGTCGTCTCAGGTTCCGGTAATGTGGCCCAGTATACAACTGAAAAACTTCTGGAATTCGGGGCCAAGGTGGTAACCCTGTCGGATTCCAACGGTTTTATTCACAAACCGGAGGGCTTGACTGAGAAAGATCTTCAGCTTGTGATTGAACTTAAAAACGTCAAGCGCGGTCGGATTAGTGAATGCGCCAAGCTTCTTGAAGGTTGTAAATATTATGCCGGAAAAAGGCCGTGGGAAATTGCCTGTGATATAGCCTTTCCCAGTGCTACGCAGAATGAGATTGATGAAAAAGATGCGCAAACACTGGTTAAAAACGGTTGTTTCGCAGTCGGTGAAGGGGCTAACATGCCGACCGTCCCGGATGGTGTCAAAGTGTTTCAGGACGCCAGAATTCTCTATGCACCCGGTAAAGCTGCCAATGCCGGCGGTGTTGCTACCTCAGGGCTTGAGATGAGCCAGAACAGCATCAGGACGGCCTGGACTCGTGAAGAAGTTGACGCGAGACTACGCCAGATCAAAATAAATATACATGAAAATTGCGTAAAGTACGGCAAGCAAAAAGATGGCTACGTCAATTATGTTGTCGGTGCTAATGTCGCGGGTTTTGTCAAGGTAGCGGATGCTATGCTTGACCAAGGAGTTGTTTAAGGCCGGCTTTGCCCTTTACAGCATAAATACTTTGGCAATTTATTTTCTTGTTTTTTATACAGGTTTTCAGGCTTAAGGCACTAATAAACCATTTCAATAGATGGTAATCGAATCATGTGTAACGCAACATTAAAGCCGGTGTTCAGCTCTGGAATCGAGGCCCTTGACGAGATGCTTCAGGGGATAATTGCGGGTGATAATGTTGTCTGGCAGGTTGATAATCTTAAGGATGTAATGCCTTTTGTACACGCCTTTTGTCGATGGGTGCATCGCGACAGAAAAAAACTTGTATATTTCAGATTTGCGTCTCACGAGGCGCTTGTACCGGATGAGTTTGAAGCCGAAGTACATACCCTGAATGCAAAGGCCGGATTCGAGCAATTTATTACTGAAATTCTCAACGTCGTCGAGAAAAGTGGTAAACATGGTGTGTGCTACGTCTTTGACTGTCTATCCGGGTTGGCAAAGGACTGGTACAGCGACCGGGTTCTGGGCAATTTTTTTAAGATGGCCTGTCCTTATCTCTTCACTTCACAAACGGTCGCATATTTCGCCCTGATACGCAATCGACATACGCCTCATTCAATCAATGCTATCCACTCCACGGCCCAGGTCGTGCTCGACTTGTACCGAAGTAATGGCAAGGATTATATCCTCCCCTTGAAGGTCAAGGGACGTCATACGTCCACCATGTACATGCTCCATGCTCTGGAAGGGGGTAATTTCGAACCGGTGACCCAGAGTACCATCGTTTCTGAAATACTCTCCACTACTCCACAACCATGGACTGATGGCAATCTTGCCCGTCGCGACACCTGGATGAAAATTTTGGAAGAGGCACAGGCTGCATGCTCAACCCAGGAGAAACGGAGTTCGACTAAGAATAACAAGTCTCTCCAAAAGCAGCTGATCAAGATGCTTGTCACCCGGAGCAAGGCCGTCTCCCAGCTGTGCGAAGAGCATTTTGAACTTTCCGACCTTGTGTCCATCGGTAAACGCATGATCGGTACCGGGCTCATTGGCGGGAAATCAACCGGGATGCTTCTGGCTCGAGCTATTCTTAAAAACGCCCACCCTAAGTGGGATCAACTCATGGAGATTCACGACTCTTTTTTTATCGGAGCCGATGTCTTCTATTCTTTCGTGATCAATAATAAATGCTGGTGGGAACGACACCAGATGAAAACATCTGATGATCCCTACGTTGAAGCAGAAAAGATCAGGGAAAAACTCCTGAATGGAAAATTCCCGCGGGATATAATTGATCAGTTTGCGGAGATACTGAACTATTTCGGTCAATCACCGATAATCGTACGTTCAAGCAGTCTCTTGGAAGATGCGTACGGCAATGCTTTTTCCGGTAAATACGAAAGCGTTTTTTGCGTCAACCAGGGTACACCTAAAGAACGATTAGAACAATTCAAGGATGCAGTGCGTACAGTCTACGCAAGTTCGATGAGTCAAGATGTCCTGACCTATCGCTTACACCGGGGATTATGGGACCGGAACGAAGAGATGGCCCTGCTGGTGCAGAGAGTGTCCGGGGCCTTCTATGAAAACCTCTACCTGCCCCAACTAGCTGGTGTGGGATACTCATTCAATCCTTTTGTCTGGGATCCGGAGATTAATCCATCAGATGGGGTTTTGCGACTTGTATTTGGCCTTGGCACTCGGGCCGTGGATCAGCATGATGACGAATATACTCGCATTGTTGCACTCAATGCTCCTTTAAAACGTCCGGAAGCCAGCGCCGATGATGTCTACAGGTACAGTCAGCATGTTGTTGATGTTCTAGACCTGAAAAACAACATACATACGAGCACGGATTTTGAAACTGTAGCCAAATCAACTCCCGGACTTCCTCTTGAACTTTTTGCCGTGCGTGATCGCGAAATGGAAAAGCGAGCCCGGCAGCATGGTGTTCAAAACATTTTTTCCTGGATGCTGACGTTTAAAAATGTCTTTACCGAGACAAACTTGGTTAACGATATGAGGGAGATGCTCAAAACTCTGGCCACAGCCTATGATTATCCGGTTGATATTGAGTTTGCCATAAATTTTTCCAGTGACGACTCCTATCGGATCAACCTGCTTCAGTGTCGGCCATTTCAGGTCAATGTTAAAACCAGCGGTGCCAAATTGCCTGAAAACATCAAGGAAAAAGATATTTTTCTTAAGACATCAGGACCTATTATAGGACAAGCCGTAGCTCAGAAAATCGACCGGATTATTTACATAATACCGTCAAAATATAGTACTTTGACAACTTCAGAACGTTTTTCGGTCGCCAGTCTAATCGGTGATTTAACCAATGAACTGCCTGACGACAAAAACGTTATGCTGGTCGGACCGGGACGTTGGGGCAGTAAAATGCCGGAATTGGGTGTGCCGATCTCCTTTAACGATATAAGGAATGCCTCGGTTCTTTGCGAACTTGTCACCATGCATGAAAAACTGACCCCCGATATTTCTTTGGGCACCCATTTTTTTAACGACCTGGTTGAAATGGGGATTGTCTATATCGGGATCTATCCTGGAGATGAAGGCTATGTGCTGAATGAAAAACTGATTCTACAGGGCAGCAATGTCCTCTCTAAAATATATAACAAAAATGATGCTATCGCCCAGGCAATCCATGTTTCAGATATAGATAATGCACTATCGAGTCTGTTTTTTCACGCCAATACCCTCAATCAGAAGGGGATTGTTTACCAAGTAAAAAACTAAATAGTTGTCGATTTTAAGAGTTTAAATAGGCGTGGTGCTAATCGTTTCTGGTTCGCACCACGCTTTTTTGTTGGATTTTTCAACCCTCATATTCCAGGGGGCTCATGCCGGTATCGCCGCCGGAACTAAAGTGGACCCTATTGTCAAGACCGATTTTCAAGAAATTTAAGCTACATAACGATCCATGATTCCAACCTTGCTGTGAGTCGAAAATATCTGTTTTTCAGATATTGAAAATGTGTTACATATTGTGACCTTTCGTTAAGCGTGCATGAATAATTTTCCTGGGCAGTATATCATCTGAATTTTGGCCGGCTTGGACGCCAAATCAGGTAATATAATTTATTCAACTTTTCACGAAAGCAACAACCTATAATTAGGAGCAACATATGTGCCGGCTGAGCGCCATTATTGCAGATGAGTATTTCTCCCCGATGGAAAACATCATGGCCCTGGAAACTATGAAAGAAGGACATGACGGCTCCGGACTTGGACTGATTTTACGCAACCTGGGTGGGGAATTCGAGGAACTGAAGGAAAATCCTATCCTTTCGGGAATCTGTTCAAAAGAATCAATCCCCATTCTGGATGAGTTCATGGTTAAACTGGGTTTCAGAACCAAGCACCTGTGGACACCAAACATCAGCCTGGAAAAAGGGATGTCGATCAAGAAGCGGGATTTCTACTTTGCCCGGGCATATGATTATCCGGACTGGGCTGAAGACACTGATCAGGAAACCAAGGAAAAACTGCTCATTAAAACCAGGCTGGAACTCCGCAATATGGGACTTGCCGATGACAGCATGTATGTCTTTTCCTTCTGGCCGGACATGATCACTCTGAAGGAAGTGGGTGACCCACTGGAAGTAGGTGAATTTTTCGGCTTAGATAAAAAACCCCTGCTGGCCAAAACCGTTCTGGCTCAGGGACGCCAGAATACCAATTACGCCATCAATCTTTACGCCTGCCATCCATTTTTTATCCAGGGAAACGGGACGATGACCAATGGGGAAAACACCGCTTTTGTTCCCATTCGTGATTTTTTAACCGGTCGTGGCATCCCCGGTTATGTGGGTTACAGCAGCGACAGTGAAGTTTTCACCCACATCCTCCATTACCTCCGTCATGAACTGAAATTTCCGCTAAAATATTATAAAGATGTCATCACTCCGTTATTCGACCGGGAAATGGGAGAACGATCCGACCGCAAGGCCATCGAAGTACTGAAGAAGGTATTGCGACCACTGACGATTGATGGGCCCAACTGTATTATAGGTTTTGATCAGAGTGGCACTATATTTATGACCCAGGACTCCGAGAAGCTGCGCCCGGGAGCGGTTGGTGGAGTCCCGGGCAAATATGCCCTGATGTCTGAAGTCTGCGGCCTGGATGCCGCGGTTCCCGACCGGGATACCAGCAAGGATGTCTTCCCGATGAAATATGACCTGGTTATGGTAGATGAGGAAGTTAAGGAGATAAAAGTATGGAATCAAAAACACGGCTCGATGTCAACGGTCAATTAACCGTAAAAGACCTGCCGTATTTCATTCACTGGGATTCAGACAAATGTAGCCGCTGCGGCCGGTGTACCTCAGTATGTCCCAACCAGGCCATTGAGCCGGCAGTCTTTGTCAGGCGTCTGGTTTCTTCGGAAGGCTCCCTGCCGATGCCGGCCACGGTTCGGACCACCTATCACGGCATCCGCCAGGTCACCGACATCGAACGTTACTGCGTCGGTTGCGGCATCTGCGCCCTGGTTTGTCCCAATGAGGCCATTTATCCTGAATATAATCCTGCCAACAAACTCCTGATCAACCAGAACCGGGGTGGAGTTCCCCTTAAGCGGGGCGGGCGGCGCAACGACCCCAATACTTCTACCCTGGACAAACTGAAATTTACCCGCATTTCCATGCTTACCGACCCGGCCCTTGATGCCGGACGGCATGAGTTTCACATCCGAACGCTCCTGGGTCGAAATATTTCTCCCGACCAGCTGCCCCTGACCGTCAAGGACGATGATTTAGTGTTGGATGAAACAGTTTTCGTCCCCCCGGTCCGGGAAATTTTCCCCATCCGCATCGGCGGTATGTCTTTTGGCGCCCTGTCGCCCAACATGTGGGAAGGACTGGCCATGGGAGTCGCGTACCTGAATGAGGTGGAAAAAATTCCGGTGGTTATGTGTACCGGTGAAGGCGGCATGCCGCCACGGCTGTTGAAATCCCGATTTTTAAAATACTTTATCCTCCAGATTGCTTCCGGTTATTTCGGCTGGGATGAAATCATCCACGCCATCCCCCAGATGAAAGAAGATCCGGCAGCCATCGAGATCAAATACGGCCAGGGAGCCAAGCCTGGAGACGGCGGCCTGCTGATGGCCTTCAAAGTCCTGGACCTGATTGCCAAGGTACGGGGGGTGCCGATGAAAGTAGACCTGGCATCACCGCCGACCCACCAGACCCAATACTCAATTGAGGAAGCAGTCGCCAAGATGATCACCTCCATGTCCATGGCCTTTGGTTTCCGGGTGCCGGTCTATCCCAAGATTTCCGGCACTAAAACCGCCTTGGCGGTTCTCAACAACCTGGCCCGGAACCCTTTTGCCGGCGCCCTGACTATTGATGGGGAAGACGGAGGTACCGGGGCGGCTTACAATGTTTCCATGGACAAAATGGGACATCCCATCGCCTCAAACCTGCGGGACTGCTACCTGAATCTGGTAAAAATCGGCAAGCAAAACGAACTGCCGCTTTTTGCCGCCGGCGGGGTCGGAAAAACCGGGAACCTGGCGGCCAATGCCGCCGCCCTGATCATGCTGGGAGCTTCAGGGGTTGACTGCGGCAAGTATATCATGCAGGCGGCTGCCGGCTGTCTGGGGGATGAACAGAACCGCTGCAACCTCTGCAACGTCGGGCGTTGTCCCAAAGGCATTACAACGCAGAATCCTCGATTGTACCGACGGCTGGATCCGGACCTGGTAGCGGAGCGAGTGGTTGACGTTTTCAAGGCCGCGGACAGTGAATTGAAAAAGATTTTCGCCCCCATGGGTCGCAGTACCCAACTGCCCATCGGCATGTCCGACGGCTTGAGTGTTTCCGACCGCCAGATTGCCGAGCGGCTGCAGATAGATTACGCCTGTTAATGTTCATCAGGAAAAATTTCCTGATGAACGCTTTCAGCTGTCAGCAATCAGCTTTCGGTAATTAGAGGTTATCGGTTGACAATGAAAAAATAGGATAACTCTCACAGAGGCACAAAGTCACAGAGATAAATGAAATGGAAAATATAAAGTTCTCAGTGTCTCTGTGAAAAAAATCGTACAATCAGGAAAACCAACTTACGAAACCATCTAAGGATTAGTTTCATGTATGAATTACACGGCATAGTGGGCGGAAAACGGGTCAGCTCCAAGAAACTGGAAGAACAGATCCAGCGACTGGTACGCAGTGGTGAACACCAGTTGAAGATTGTTTCTGACGGCCAGCATGGTATTGGCGGCAGCATCTGGCCTGCAACGGAAAAAACAGCCATCACCGTGGAAGGCCCGGTGGGACAACGGCTGGCCGGTATGGGAATGATGGGCACGGAGATTGTTGTCCACGGCTCCTGTTCCGATGATGTCGGCTGGCTGAACTGCGGCGCCAAAATTACCGTCCTGGGAGATGTGGCCAATGGCGCCCACAACGCCGGGGCCCAGGGAATCCTTTACGTCCAGGGCAGCGGCGGTGCCCGATGTGACACCATGACCAAGTTCAATCCCCGTTTTGAGCCGCTGCAGTCCTGGTATTTTCGTGATGTGGGGGATTCTTTCGCGGAATTCAAGGCCGGCGGCATTGCCGTCGTCTGCGGTATAGAACCCCGACACCCTGATAACATCCTCGGTTACCGCCCCTGTGTCGGCATGGTGGGCGGCACCATTTATTACCGTGGTCAAACCAGCGGTTACAGTGCCAGAGATGTTCGAGTTGCTGAGCTGGAGGATGCAGACTGGGAATGGTTGACCACTAATATCAAACCATACCTCATGGCCATCGACCGGATTTCCTCTCTTAAAGAATTGACCGCCGACCGTTCAGCCTGGCAGAAGATAGTTGCACTCTCTCCTGAGGAACGGAGTGATATAGGTGGCAAGCGGCTGCCCATGGAGCAGTTTCGCCTGCAGACCTGGGATGAGGAAGTCGGTAAAGGCGGGATTGTCGGCGACCTTTTGGATGTGGAACGTAGCATCATTCCTTATATTGTTACCGGGGAAGACCGCCGCTACTATCCTTCCTGGGACAATGGCCGCTTTATGGCACCCTGCTGCTACAACTGCCCGACGGAAATTCCCACCCAGGTTCGTACCCATTTAATTCGGGAAGGAAAACACCAAGAAGCCCTTGAGCTCATCCTGCAATATTCTCCTTTGCCGGCCACAGTCTGCGGCCAGGTATGCCCTAACCCCTGCATGGATGCCTGCAGCCGCGGGGTTCTGTTGCGGGAGCCGGTTGATATTGCCCTGCTGGGCGGTCTCAGCCAGGAAATTCCAGCTCCGGAGAAAGCCCCGGTGAGGACAGAAAAAGTTGCCGTTATCGGCGGCGGTCCGGGAGGCATTGCCGCCGCCTGGCACCTTGCACTGGCCGGCATCCAGGTCACCCTCTATGAACGTGAAGCCGAGCTGGGTGGCAAGATTTACCAGTGCATCCCCGAAGACCGCCTGCCACGGGAAATTCTCAGCCATGAGCTTGATCGTTTTCGCTCCCTGGGAGTGGAAGTTTATACCGATTTTACGATAAACCGGGAAAAATACGACCAGCTTCGCCGCGAATTTGACGCCGCCATCCTGGCTACCGGTGCCCACGCGCCAAGAGTGCTTCCCTTCCCCGGCTATGAAGACGTAATCCCGGGAATTGTTTTTCTCAAGGAAATCAATGCCCGCACCCCCATGGACCTGAAAGACAAAAAGGTAATTGTCATTGGGGCCGGGAATGTGGGAATGGATATTGCCTGTGAAGCCTACAATCAGGGGGCTTCAGCGGTAATTGCCGTAGATATCCAGGCCCCGGCAAGCTTTGGCAAGGAACAGCAAATGGCCCAGGCCCTGGGAACTCAAATCGTTTACCCGAAATTCACCGACCGTTACAGCAAAAAGGAAGGGAAGCTCTATTTCAAGGACGGCAGTCACCTGGATGCCGATGTGGTATTTATCTCCATCGGCGAATCTCCCGAGCTTGAGTACCTGCCGGAAACGGTAGAATTATTCCGGGGATATGTCCAGGCGGATGAATACGGACACACTAGCGAGGAAAAAGTGTATGCCATCGGTGATGTCAACAAACCGGGGCTGATCACCCATGCCCTGGGGGCCGGGTTGCAGATTTCAAGAACAGTGCTGGCTGATCTGGAAGGAAAGCCAGCCCAAAAGCGTAGCGATGAAATGATTGATTATGCTCTGATCGGTCAGGAATATTATGAACGGGAGCGGATGTCCCAACCCAAGGATGGCGATACTGAAGCCTTAAAATGCATGTCCTGTGGACTTTGCCGTGACTGCGGCATCTGCGAGCAGACCTGCTACCAGGGAGCCATTTCCCGCCAGGAAACTGAAGATGGCGGCTATGAGTATGTGGTCAATGATGATCTTTGCAT